>JABMRP010000577.1 GCA_013202535.1 Planctomycetota bacterium | reverse complement strand
TCGTCCAACATCTGCATTCCCAGCTTGGTGCCCGTCTGGATCGTGGAGTTGATTCGATAGGTCTTGGCTTCTCGGATCAGGTTGGCCGTGGCCGGCGTGACGACCAGCATTTCGTAGGCGGCGACCCGGCCGCCGCCGATCTTCGGCAACAGGGTCTGCGACAACACGCCGATGATCGCCGTGGAGAGCTGGGTGCGGATCTGCGACTGCTGGCTGGTGGGGAAGACGTCGATGATGCGATTGACCGTTCCCTGGGCACCGGTGGTATGCAGCGTGGCGAAGACGATGTGGCCGGTTTCCGCCGCGGTGATCGCCGCCTCGATCGTCTCCAGGTCGCGTAGCTCGCCCACCAGAATCACGTCGGGGTCCATCCGCAGACCGCGACGAATCGCCTCGGCAAAACTCGGGACGTCCACCCCCAACTCCCGCTGGTTGATCGTCGATTTCTGATGCGTGTGGTAAAACTCGATCGGGTCCTCAATGGTGATGATGTGGTGGTCGATGCTCTTGTTGAGGTGGTCGATCATCGCCGCCAGGGTGGTTGTCTTACCCGAGCCGGTGGGGCCGGTCACCAAAATCAATCCTCGCGGCCGCATACACAGGTCGGCCAGCACCGGCGGAGTCCCCAAGTCCTGGAAGCTCATCAAGTCCAGCGGGATCTGCCGCAGCACCATGGCCACGTTGCCCTTCTGCTTGAAAATCGACACGCGGAATCGGGCCGCGTCGCCGAAAGCGAACCCGAAGTCGGCCCCGCCTTGCTCCTGCAACTCCTGCTGACAGCGGTCCGGTGTGATGCTCTTCATCAACGCCGCCGTGTCCTCGGGCTCGAGGACTTTGGTTTCCAGCTTCTTCAACCGCCCGTCCACGCGCACGACCGGCGGTTGGCCTACCGTGATATGGAGATCGCTGGCCTTGCGGTTGATGACCGTCTGCAGCAGTTTGTCAATGAGAATCGTGCCCATGATGAATCAATTTCTCCGCAGGCGCGCGGGAACCGCGCAAAAAATGGACCGGGGAGCCTCGCTGTTCCAACATGCCGCCCCCCCCCGCAATTGGGCGGACTTGTCCGGTCGGCCAGACCGTTACTCGCTTTGGTCGCGTACCACCTTGGTCACGGCGGATGCATTGCCCTTGCTTCACCCGCGACACACTCACCGAACGCCGGACGAGAACCCAGATAGCCGGAAGAGAAGGAATGAAGCCGGGTCTCCCGCCGTTAGTGAATTATTCCCATCGGCCTGCCCACTCGCAAGCCGATTTACAAAGTCGCCCCCCTTCTTCGGGGGAGCATTGCAGTTCATGTTTATTCAACACCCGTCATCAGAGGTAGGTTTCACCACGAGTTTTGTCCTCCGATTTCGGAATCGTACACGGTCAAATTAGTCTTCCTCGCTCTGTTTGGCTACCCGGAAGACTTCGTCGAGGGTGGTGATTCCGCGCCGCGCTTTCTCCAGACCGTCCTGGTACAGGGTGGTCATGCCTTCAGACAAGGCCGCCTTGCGGATATGATCGGTGGGGGCATTGGCAAAGGTCAATTCGCGGATTTTGCTGCTCATGACCATCAATTCGAAGATGGCCAGCCGTCCGCGGAAGCCCCCGCCCCCGCATTCGCCACAACCGCGTCCCTTCATGAAGGTGGCCGACTTGAGTTGCTCGTCGGTATATCCGGCCGCTCGCAGGGACGACTCGTTGGGGGTATACGGCTGTTTGCATTTTCGGCAGACGACGCGAACCAGCCTCTGGGCCATGATGGCGGAGACACTGCTGGAGACGAGGTACGAAGGAACCCCCATATCGATTAGTCGTGTCACAGCACTGGGCGCATCGTTCGTGTGAAGCGTACTGAAAACCAAGTGTCCAGTCAGAGATGCTTGGATTCCCATCTGCGCCGTCTCCAAGTCTCGCATCTCACCCACAAGGATGATGTTCGGCGCCTGACGCAACATGGAGCGAATTACCCGCGCAAAATCCAAACCGATCGAGTGGCGAATCTCCACCTGATTTACCCCCGCCAGGTAGTACTCGACGGGGTCCTCGGCGGTGATAATCTTCTTATCCGGTGTATTGAGTTCGTTCAGCGCCGCGTACAGCGAGGTCGTCTTGCCCGAACCCGTCGGGCCGGTGACCAGGACGATTCCGTTGGGCCGGCGGATCAACCCCTGGAATGTCTGGAAGTCGGCCTCCGCGAAGCCCAACTGGCGGAGCCCCACCTTGATATTGTCCTTGTCCAACAGTCGCATGACCACCGACTGCCCGTGACTGGTCGGAATGACGCTCACCCGCAGATCCAATTCCTTCTCGCCGACGGTCACCTTGATTCGACCATCCTGGGTTCGTCGTCGCTCGGCGATATCGAGCCGGGCGAGGATCTTGATACGCGAGAGAATGGCTCCCAACAGACGTCGGGGGGCATTATCCCGCTCGACCAGCACCCCGTCGATGCGGTAACGCACGCGAACCCGGTCCTCGAACGGCTCGACGTGGATATCCGATGCGCGAAGCTGAACCGCCTCGGTGATCAACAGGTGGACCAGACGCACGATCGGCGCGCTGGCCTCGTCGACCTCCTCATCGCCGGTATCGGCGTCGTCTTCCATCTCGGTGAAGTCGATCGCCGTATCGGTGAACTCCTGCAGCATCGAGTCGTTGCTTTCACCCACCGTTTGGCCGTAGTGGCGATTGATCGCCTCGAGGATACTCCCCCGGGGGGCCAACGCCGTCTCGATCCGCCGGTTGAGGATGAAGCGGAGCTTGTCCAGTGTGTCGTAGTCCAACGGATCGCTGACGATGACCGTCAACTGTCCGTCGTCTTCGGAAAGCGGCAGGATCGCGTTTTCCCGGGCGACCGGCTCGGGAACGAGTTCCACGATCGACGGCGGGATCATGATATCCGACAACTCGACGTATTCCTTGCCGTGCTGCTGGGCCATCGCCCGCATCACCTCTTCGCCGGTAGCATACTCCAGGCTGATCAGCGTGTCGGCGACCGAGGCCCCCGAGCCGGTGGCCATCTGCTCCGCCTCAGCGATCTGCTCAGGGCTAATGACCCCTTGACGGATCAAGATTTCGGTGAAGTCTCTCGTGGCGGCCATTCAGCACTCCAATGATTACTAGCCAGATCGTCGAACCGACGGGAAAATTCAGATAAGGGAGGGAGAGCCGCGCCGGGAATCACTTCCTAAAAGTACCATTTTCCAGAAGCTCTCCAACTGTTCAGGCTACTTGTCGGCATTCTCGCTGTCAACCGAACACCCCCGGAAGGTCGGGTCATCGGTGCCCAATGCTCCCAATCCCGACTGCCGGATGTTACGCCCCCCTTGCCGATCCGCGACCGAGCAGCCCGCTTCCTCACCGGCCGTTCGGGGGGGTGCCGTCGGTCCGCATTGACAGGGGCCCTCCCGATCGGCATAATTCCGCCCTCTTCGCGAACAATCCTCCCTGGCAG
>JABMRP010000576.1 GCA_013202535.1 Planctomycetota bacterium | reverse complement strand
TCGGCCACTGGGGTCCATGACCAACTGGCCGAAGCGTATCTGCTGGCCCAACCCAGCCGGGCCAAGGAAGGCCGCGCCTGGTGGAATCACTCGGGCACGGGCGCCTACACGGGCGATTGGGAGCGGACCGCCCGGGAGTTGTCCGACGCGGGGTTCAACATGGTGTTGCCCAACATGCTCTGGGGCGGATTGGCCCATTACCCCAGCGACCTGTTGCCCCGCAGCGGCACGTTCCGCGAGCACGGCGATCAGGTGGCCCAGTGCGTGGCCGCCTGCCGGAAGCACGGCATCGAGGTCCATGTGTGGAAGGTGAACTACAATATGTCCAACGCCCCGCGCGATTTTGTTGCCAAGATGCGCACCGCCGGTCGCACGCAGGTCTCCGCCGATGGGCAGCCGGACGATTGGCTCTGTCCGTCGCATCCGGAGAACATTCGGCTGGAGACCGACAGCATGTTGGAGGTCGCCCGAAAGTACGACGTCGACGGCATCCACTTCGACTACATCCGTTACCCGGGCAGCCGAAACTGCTTCTGCGACGGCTGCCGGGGGCGGTTCGAGAGCGAACGGGGCGAGCGCGTGGCCCAGTGGCCGGCCGACTGTTACTCCGGCGCGCTCAAGGAAACGTACACCGATTGGCGATGCCGCCAGATCACCAAGCTGGTGGCGGCCGTACATGCCCAGGGGAAGAAACTGCGGCCCGACCTGAAGATCTCCGCCGCCGTGTTCGGTTCCTATCCCGACTGCCGCCGCTCGGTCGCCCAGGATTGGCCTGTTTGGGTCGAGGCCGGGTACCTCGACTTTATTTGCCCCATGGACTACACCGAAAGCGACCTCTATTTCCGCACCCTGGTCGCCAATCAACTGCGGCTGGTCGGCGGTCGCATCCCCGTCTACCCGGGCATCGGAGCCACCGCTTCGCGCGTGTCGCTCTCGGCCGATCGCGTCGTGGGCCAAATCCACCACGCCCGAAGTCTCGGCGCCGCCGGGTTCACGATCTTCAACCTCCACCGCGGCACGATCGACGGCATCGCCCCGGGCGTCGGTCTCGGTGCCACCGCAACCCCCGCCACGCCGCCGCATGGTGGGCGTTAATCGCTCGGCGCGGGGTGCCATGGGCGGCTTGTCCACCCTTGCCGAATCCCCGGAAGACAAGGGCGGGCAAGCCGCCCATGCCACCCCGCGGCAAGTTCGCGTTTCCCCCTCGGTCATGTGCGCCGATCTGACGCACCTGGAGCGGGGAATCCGGCAGTTGGAGACCGCCGGGGCCGACATGCTGCACATCGACATGGCCGACGGGCATTTCGTCCCCAATCTGCTCTTGGGGCTGGACGTCGTCCGGCAAGTGCGACAAAAAACCTCGCTGCCGATGGACGTCCACCTGATGGTCGAGAACCCCGACGACTACATCGACGAGCTGGCCGACATCGGCGTCGACTGGGTGGCCGTCCACGCCGAAGTCTGCCGGCATCTCGACCGCACGCTCACGAGGATTCGCGAGAAAGGCATGAAGGCCGGCGTGGCCTTGAACCCCGCTACGCCGCTGGCCGACATCGAGTTTGTCGCCGAACGGCTCGATTTTGTGCTGGTAATGACCGTCAACCCGGGCTTCGCCGGACAGAAACTGGTCGCCTCGGGGATCCGCAAGATTGCCGAGTGCCGCGACTTCCTCGCGCGATTCCCCGGCGAGGTGACGATCATGGTCGACGGAAACGTCAGCTTCGATCACATTCCCGACATGGTGGCCGCGGGGGGAGATGTTCTCGTGGCCGGCACCAGCAGTTGGTACAACCGGGCCGCCCCGATGAAAGAAAACGTCCGCAAGACCGACGAGGCGATCGCCGCCGGACTACAACGGAGAAACGACACATGAGTTCTCGGGAAATGATGAGCGCTCTGGTGTTACACGCCGTCGGCGACGCCCGGGTGGAGCAGATCCCGAAGCCTGTCGCGGCGCCGGGCGAGGTTTTGGTTCGGGTCGGTTTTTGCGGTGTCTGTGGGTCGGATATTCCGCGCACGTTCGTCAAGGGCACGTACCACTTTCCCACCGTCTGTGGTCACGAGTTCGCCGGCACCGTGGAAGCGATCGGCGAGGGAGCCGAGGGTTACGCACCCGGCGACCGCGTCGTGGTCTTTCCGTTGCTCTGGTGCGGGAAGTGTGCCTCCTGCGAACTGGGCAACTACGTTCAGTGCTCCGACTACGACTACTACGGCTCGCGCCGCGACGGGGGCTTTGCCGAGTACGTCTCCGTGCCGCCGAAGAATCTCGTGCCCGTGCCGGAGAACGTCTCGATGGAAGCCGCCTCGATGACCGAGCCGGCAGCCGTCGCGCTGCACGCCCTGAAACGGGCCGGCGGAAGTTTCGTTGGCCAGAAGGTCGTCATCTTCGGTGCCGGACCGATCGGACTGATGGCCGCCCAATGGGCCCGAATCATGGGCGCCGACGACGTCATCC
>JABMRP010000575.1 GCA_013202535.1 Planctomycetota bacterium | reverse complement strand
TACCTCACCCAAGATCAGGAGGCTCATCACGGCGAGCGAACCCTGCAGGACGGCCATGGCGATCATGGCGCCGATGAGTTCAACCGTCATCAGCGCCGAGATCGCGGAGAACGCGCATATCTCCAGCCGAAGCGCCTTCTCTGCTCGCGGCAGAGCGTGCAGACTCCGATCGTGAAGAACCTCGTATATCGCGAAACAGAGAAAGATCAAAGCCATGGCAAGCAGCAAACTCCACCGGTTCCCACCGTCGTCGCCGAGCAGAAAAACGAACAGGGAGTACTTGGCTGCGACGACGTGATAACCGAGGACTCGGCCGGTCAGGATCTTTCGCAGAAAGCAATACCACAGAAGATATGCCGCGTTGAGCAGCAAGAGCGCGCCGAGGCGATGCCCGGGACCATCGCGCAGTGCGATCAGGGCAAGGTTCGATAGCCCGGAGAATACGAGCAGGGCGTAAAAGGGCGCCAGGGACGTTGCCCGGACCAGCACCCGGCCGGGATGTGCATGACGGTCGTGGGGCAGGTCGCTCACGTCGTCCAAGAGCCTGAATTGCAGCAGCAGCGTGAATGCCAGCACGCAAGACATGCCCAGCCCCACGGCACTCGGGTTGTGCCCGTCGGCAAGCCCTGCAATCACCAGCAGCGCAGCACAGGGCAGGTAGAGCCGGGCGGGTAGGCGGCTCTTGGCGTATTGCCACGGTGTTTCAACCCACGAGTTCGACACGGCCTGTATCTCCGTCAAGCGATACCGTCTGTCCAGATTCAATTCTCCGCGTTGCTCCATGCACACCGACCACGGTCGGGATGCCGTATTCACGCGCAATAATGGCACCGTGCGACAACATCCCTCCTCTTTCCATGATCAGACCCTTGACCACGAAAAACACGGGCGCCCATCCGGGATCGGTTTGCCTGGTAACAAGGATATCACCAGCCGTCAGACGCCCCGACTCGGAAACATCCGTCAAAACCGTGGCTCGCGCCGTCACCCTTCCACCGCATACGCCGATGCCGCTCATCGCATCCGAGTCGTCTTCCGTTCCACGCCGCTCCTGCCTCTCCGCCTCCTGACTCGGGGAACTGTAGGCACCCTCGGGCAGCGTCATCGTGTCGGGCAGCGTCATTTCGCCCAGGCGCAAGTGTTCAATCCGCCTCAGTTCGACAAGGGAAGTCACCGTGTGTGGGTCCATGGAACCTCCGGACGTCAGAGAGTCCAACTCTTGATGCGTGAGGAAGAATACATCCTCCGGCCGCTCTAGAAAACCACGCTCGACCAGCTTCTCTCCGATCCGGACGACCACTCGACGGCATCGGCTGTAGAGCAGCGATTGCTTCAATCGGGCGCGCTCTCTCAGTGCGATCGCCCGTTGCGTCCAGCGAAGGATGATCCCCGCGATGGACCGCATGTTCGGCCAAGGAAGAAATCGGAAAGCCTTTCTTCGCCCGAGAGCGCGATACACGCGGTCGGTTTCCAACCGGCGCTCTTCGGCCTGGCGGCGGAGCATGTCGACCGGTGACTCGCCATGAAGAGAGACGTAGTTTCTCAGGAGAGGGAATACTCCGCGGGGGTCTTCCTGGAAGCTCTTCACGGTCATCATCAGCTCGCCCGAGCAACGGAAACCCCAGTTCTCCACAAAGCTTTCGAATTCCTTCAGGAACACGGCAAAACGCTCGTCCCCCCGCAACTTCTCCCATAGCTCACTTCCTTCGCAGTCGGCCAGCAGTTGGGCAAGGGCCGGATCCGAACGGACAAGGCGCGAGAGTTTCCATAGTTCGATCACGGGTTGCGCACTTACCATGTCCGGCAGTCCTTGGAGCAGTCTATTGTGCAAAGCCGAGTGCTCGTGCTCGGGGAATGCTCGGCCGATCAGGCGCTTGAGCAGGCCGTACCCGATCATCGAGGCAGCGTCTGCCAGCGAAGCATTTGTCCAGCGGTGACACCGGATGTCAAGAAAAGAGCGAAGCGCCCAGTGAAGCTCCACCATCGATCTCTGTTGCGGGGCGGCAGGGTGCGTCTGCTCGGCATACTCGTCCACCGTTCGTTCGAAGGCGGATACGCGCTTCTGGAGGAACAGGAACTGCCATGCCGTCTTGGTCACAATCCAGATGAGTTCTCCCCACTGCATGAACCGGCTTCTGCTCGCCCCGCTGAAGCTCTCCGCTTGCGGCGCGGGCGCCGCGTGGCCTTTCGTCCCCACGAAGATATTGAACGACTCGACCAGATGGCTGCCGAAGGGGGCCATCCGCAGGGCCGTGTGGATGTTCGTGAGATTGTAGTACAGGCGAGCACCGTGGGAGCCTATGGTGTTTCGGAGCAGGTGGTCCATCGCGGCGATACGGCTCTTCGCGATCCCAAACGCCCGAGCCAGATTGCGGAAGTAGTGGTAGTACCCGTCGGCGGCAACCGAATAGAGAAACGGCGAAACCGGATCCGGATAGTTCTCGTTGATGTTGGCGTTCGACCATACGACCAGGGGCACGCCGGCGTCCACCGGCGGTTTCCCGGCAGGCTCTGTTCTCTTCTCCGGCACGGTCACGGGTCTCGTCTGGACAATCTGTATCAAGTCGTTCTCATCGATCGTCCATTCGATGTCCTGGACCCCCCGGAACTCTCTCTCCAGCATGAGACCAATCCGGTGAAGGGCGCGAATCTTCCCTCCGTCGAGCAAGTCATGGGAAGTGCCTTCCCTGTCCGGTTGCTCGGGATGCGCCAGAAAACGGTAGGCGGCGTTCTCCCGTGAAATCGAAAAGCGGCCGGGGTTGATGCGGCCCGATACGAGGTCCTCCCCGTGGCCCGGACAGAATTCACCGAGCATCTCGGCTTTACCCGAGGGCTCGGGCGAAACGGAAAACAACACGCCCGCGACCTTCGACCGCACTTGATCCTGGATCACAACACCCATCCGCTCGATGCGCACTCCGCGGGAATGCTGATAGTAGAGCGCGCGCTCCGACCAGCATGAAGCCCAGCAGCCGACAATCGCGATTTGAAGATCCTCCCGGGATCGTACGTCGCGGAAAGAATCCAGTTGGCCGGCGAAGGACGCGCTGCTCGAATCCTCTCCCACGGCCGAGCTGCGAACGATGAGCAGTTGACCGTCGCCCAGGTGGTGCCGGCACGCTTCCACCGCCTCGAGTGCTTCCTCCGGAACGACGGCCCCCTGGACAAGTGCCCGGATCGACGCGGCCGCCCGCTTGAGGGTTTCCAGGTCGGAAGGGTCGACGCTGTCGCATATCTCCGCGATCGGCCCTCGAAGCCGATTGTCGTCGAGAAAGGTCTGAAACGACCAATCGGTCACCACGATACCCGGCGGAACGGGCACGCCGAGACTCAGCATCCGAGACAGGTTCCACGCCTTGCCGCCCACGGATCTCTCATCCGTTGCCTGCTCCAGTGCGCAAACGTAGGGCGAAGAGACTGTCCCGGCTCTGAACACACCAGACTTCATGCCGGCCTCCTC
>JABMRP010000574.1 GCA_013202535.1 Planctomycetota bacterium | reverse complement strand
TGACGATATTGTCCCAAAGCGACGCGACGGCGCTCTGGTAGTCGACGTCGCCCGTTTCCATGGCCACGTCGGCCATGCCCGCGTAGGAGTACGACGCGCGAACCGCATGTCCCACGGCCTCGTACTGCTGCACCACCGGGACATGGCTCTGGTCGTACTTGTGCCCGTCGTCGCGGCAGTCCAAGAGAAATTTCGCCAGGCGGATGTATCGGTCGCCCCGGCCGTCGCCGTCGGTCTGGTTGACAAACCGGCCGAACCGCACCAGGGCGATCTCCATGGCCTGATGACCGTCGTACCAATGCTTCTTCGGCGCCGGGCCGATGTTGGCACACCAGCAATCGCCCAATCTCTTCGCCGCGTTGTACAGCCGGGCGTCTTTCTTCCCCGTCATCAAGTAATGCGCGATGCCCGCTTCGAGGAAATAGCCGGCGACGTATCCCTCGTGAGCGCCGCGGTGTTGGGGCGACCAATGCTCGTGGCCGTTGAGCGTGAAGAACGTCTGGATATAGCCGTCGGGTTCCTGGGCGGCGAGAATCTTGGGAATCCAATCCTCCAGGGTCGCCCGCATGGCCTGCTGAGCTTCGATCATCTCCCGATCGCCCTTGGGGTCGATCATCAGGGCGACGGAGATCGACTCGATCGTGTTGTACACCCAGGCGTTGGAGAAAACGTATCCACGGTGTTTCTCATGCGGCTTGCCGGCCAGTTTGGCGGCCGCGTCGATGAAGTTGTTGATACCGCCCTGCGGCACGTCCGGGTCGGCAATCTTGGCGATGCAGTGGGGGATCCAGTGGACGATCAGGGCCTTGGCCCGATGGTCCCACAGGGGGCTATCGATCGTGTAGCTCTTTGTATCGATCAAGTCGAGGTGCCGCGCCGGTGGCGGCGAAATCACCTTAACCGCCAGGGTGGATGAGGCGCTCAACGGGCCCTTCTGGGCGGTCAACTTCAACACGTAATCACCCGCCGCGGAGAAGGTTGCCGTCGTGTTCGGATTCTCCGCGTCGGCAAATTCGACCGTGCCGGGCCCCGATGCCGTGCTCCAGGCGACCGTCGTCGCAACGCCCTTCTCGCCCAGTGTCTTCAACTCGCCCGCCAGATACGTCTTCCCGCCCAGCACGACGGACCGATCGATCCCCGCGGTCACCGTCGGCGGGAAGTCGGGCGACTTGCCCGAGTCGTAGACCCGCCACTCCAGGATGCCCGTGGAAGAATTGCCGTCGCCGTCGATCTCCAGTCGCAGTTTGGACGTGCCGACTTCGTCGAAGGTGGTCGAGTTGTATCGGCTCGCCACGACGCCCAAGCCTTTCGGATTGCCGACCGCGACAAACTCCTTGCCGTCCCAGTACAGCAAACGACACGCCTTCGGCAGCCGCACACCCCGCTGATCGTCCCACCAGAAGACGTCGATCTCCGCCGTGCTGACGGGTTGGCTCCAATCATACTGCACCCACTGCGTCCCCCGAGCGGGCCAGTTGCCGTACGACCCGCGTCCGCGAACATGCGAACTATCCGGCGCCGACCCGTCGTTCAACGCCGCCAGCGACGTATCGCCGGAAACATGCGATGTCGACGGTTCGGCCACTGGAGCAAGATTCACTCCGGCAGCGGTCGCCGTGGTGCAAAGCAATGCAACGGCGAGCGTGGCGAGAAGTGTGGTTTTGAGACGGTGCTGGAAGTGTCTTTTCATGGGTGGTCTCCTTTTGCGTAAATCTGTCTAGCGGTTCGCTGTGTTTCGCGGTTTTCGTCAATTCGGTCCTGCCGAGCGAAACACCTCTTTCAATCGTGTCTTAAAGGCATCGAAGCTCGGCATGTCGATGCGATCAACGTCGACCGTCCCGTCGTTCACCATCTCGCAAAGGATTTCTCGCGATGGCGAACGGCCAAGTCGCTTCTTCAGTTTTCTTTTCAGTGACTTGGGCGATCTGTCGTTGCCGGAATCTCTCTCCAAGGCGGCGCAGCCCTGATAGGGATTGGCCTTCAGGGCGCACAGCAGCCAGGCCTCCGACTTGGGTTTTGGTATCATGGGAACGCCGCTATCGAAGTCCGCGTCTCGGAACCCGGCGATCATTGATTGGCGTTTCGTCCGCCAGTTTCCACGACCCGCGGAGGCAGAACCATCGGAATCACGAAACAACACGGCAACAACGTCATCGCTCAGATGGGCAGCCTTGTCTCTTGCATATAGGGCAAGGGCCCTGGCATTGCGATAGAAGTACATGGTTTCCTTGGCCCTCTTCTTGCCGCGGAGTCGAGGAGACCTCTTTGCTGGCTTGAGCTCTCTTGTCAGTCTCGTGAGGTGACCCTCGGAGAGAAA
This sequence comes from Planctomycetota bacterium, assembly GCA_013202535.1. Classification (GTDB taxonomy): domain Bacteria; phylum Planctomycetota; class Planctomycetia; order Pirellulales; family Thermoguttaceae; genus JABMRP01. The sequence goes on along the minus strand of JABMRP010000574.1, from coordinate 1,677 downwards.
CCCATAGTCTTGCCTCTCCAGGAGAGAGTAGCCCAACTCCCCATGCGCGAGATGGTCCACAATCACCGTCATGGGGCCGTGTTCGTACTGGGGGCCTTCGCAGGCAGAGGCACCGCCACTACACATACCGAGATCTTGGGCTCCCTCCCCGCTGAACAAGAAATACACCTCACTCGCCCTCCGTCATCTCGGCGATTTCTTCGCCCAGCGCGGTGAGGTCCGTATCGACGAATGCCTCGCCGGGGCCCATGACGGAGAGTTTCTTCTTCAGCGAAGGGATCGAGAAGAAGGGGATTGCCTGCGAAGCGCCTTGGGGCGTCTTGTACAAGTAGTTGACGGCGTCTTTCGCAACATCGTCGTCCAGATAATTGAGAATCATCGGGCTGTGCGTGGTCACCAGCACTTGTTGGTCGGCGGAAACGAGTGCGTCCAACACGAATTCGACGAGTTCCGGATTGATCCCGTTTTCGATTTCGTCGAACAACGCAAAACGATCGTGCGTTTGCAGTTCCGCCAAGATGGCAATCATACGAAGCAATCCGTCATTGATGTGCCGGGCTTCGGTGGTCAATTTGTGCGGGACCTCCGACGACTCGTCGCCAGAATACGACTCCGTGATCTCCAGTTGCTTCCAGCCATTTTTTAGCGACTTGACATGTAACGATTCGAGTTGCGGGTACACATGCTTCAGGGCAGCCACCAAACCCTGACGTTTCTCTACCCCGAGTTTGTCCAAGAAGGCTACCAACTTCTGTCCACCAGGGCCCAAAGAGTCGGAGGCTTTTCGGGTTCGTTGGCGCAGGTGCTCGGGAGAAAGAAGATGTAATGATTGGACGCTATCAAAATAACTTTTGCACTCAAGCAAAGAAGCCGTTAAGCGGTCTTCCTTGAGGCCGGACAAGATCGACCCCTCGTATGTGAATTCAATGGGATATTCCCAAGGGTCTGAACTGCTCGAACTGCTCGAACTGCTCGAACTGCTTGAACTGCTGAGACCGCTAGAACCGACTGAACTGTCTGAGATGCTCGAACTGCTTGAGCTGGTTGATACCGTCACCTTACCCTTATTGACTGCCAGCAGGGTATTTGGTAGTTCAATACGTTCCCATGTGCAACGATTCGTGGAAGGGTTATATTCGGCCTCCCAGTGTCCAGCGGGTTCACCATTTGCGTGGGCGAAATGAACGGAGAACGCAACATTCTTCTTCGCGGTCAGCTTGGAGCCAATCTCGTTCGATTTCCACTTTCTGTCCTTAAGCCAACCGGCTATATCGCCGCGAACCAACTGCGCCAGAAAATCGATGAACTGAAGCACCGTCGACTTGCCGGACCCATTCAAGCCGATCAGGCAGTTGAACTTCGCCAGATCGATCTGGAAATCGACCAAGGACTTGAAGTTATTGACCTTGATTGCGCGAATTTGCATCTTTGGCAGTCCTTACTAATCGAGACCGCGGGCCTCGTCCTTGCCCAACGCCGAACACCACATTACGCCTCTGATTCGGCTACGTCAAGACGGTCCCGCGAAACCGTACGTTGGTCATCGGCAGGTTTCCTGTTTGGTATGGAGAAAAACCGCCCGGCCCGGGCACTTGTGCCCGGCGTCGGGTGGAAGAACGGGAAACGATCGTGTTTCAAAACGCCGGGCACAAGTGCCGGGGCTAAACTGTTTGAAAT
>JABMRP010000057.1 GCA_013202535.1 Planctomycetota bacterium | reverse complement strand
GTTCTGGGGCGGCGGATGCCAGCCGGCGTTGTTCACCAGGCAGTCGATCCGGCCGAAACGGTCAATCGCCGCGTCTACCAGTGCCTTGATGTCCTCCTCGCGGCAGACGTCGCAGGGGACGAACAGGGCATCGATCCCCGCCGCTCGGAGTTGCTCCTCGGCGTCGCGGCCGGTCTGCTCGTTGCGTGCCGCGATTACCACGCTGGCGCCATGCTTGCCGAAGACCCGCGCGCACCCCAGGCCAATGCCCTTGGTGCCGCCGGTGATGATCGCCACTTTGTCGGATAGCTTCATGGTTCCTCTCTCGGCCGTGCCGCTTCCTCCGCAAAGAAGAGCTCCATCAACTCCCGCGGCGTACCGTCGTGGGTTGCCCATTGAAGATCGCCGCCGACCTGTTGATCCGAGCCGGTGAAGTAAACAACGGTTCTTCCCTTATAGTAGCACAACTCGGCGTCCGACGCATTGCACTCCTTGACCTGTTCGGGCCGCAGCGGCAGGCCGGTCCGCGTGGGATCGAACGCCAGGAACGGCCGGCCCTTCGGCGCGTCGTGCCAGTCCTTGAGGTCTTTCGACCGGGTGATACGCGTCTCATATCGACCGCCGCCCAACGCCTCAAGGTACAGCGTGTAGTACCAGCCGCCCTCATGGTAAAGTGCCGGGCCGCCGGTGTACTTGTCCATGCCGTAGCGTGCATCCTGGATGATGCCGGGGTTCCACGGTTCGGTCGGCTTGCCCACGCGCCCATAGCACATCGTGAACGGCCGGCCGTAGCCGTTCGTTTCCCAAAGAAACACCATGCCATGCTCGTCCCGCGTCACGGCGACGTTGAAGATGCTGCCCGCGGGGCTGTCGAGGACCTTGACCGGGTCGGACCAATGCTCCATGTCGGTGGACCAGGTCATGGAGACCTCCCGTCCGCCGTTGGAACTATGGGCGGTGACGGCAAATACGTAGACCCGATCGTCCCACACGATGGCCGTGCCGAGCGTATGGTCCTGCATCACCCGGCCGACGTACTTGCGTTTGCCGTAATGTTCCGGCCCCTCGGGCAGATGTGCCATCCACATCTCGCTACGGCTGGTCGCCGTGTCGCTGGGCTGGTCGGGCCAGTTCCATTTGCTCCGCCAGCATTCCAGCAGGTACAACTCGCCCTGAAACAGCAACGGCGTGACCTCCACCAGCGGCGAGCCGAGATAGCCCCGCTTCTCGATCGGGCTCGGCCACGGCTGCCGCGGGCGCAAAGGCGCCGTGAAGACCGGCTTCCAGGTGTTTTGGGCCGCTTTTCCGGCGATCGTTTCACTCGGTCCGTACACCTCCAATTCGTCGATGCCCAGCGCGTGGGGTCCTGCCTTTTCGTCGCGGTCGGTGATGACCCGCACGGCAGTTGCGCTCACCGTCGGGAAGCGAAACAGGTGCCTGCCGGCCGGATGGGGTGGCGGGGAAGCCGCGTAGTCGATCGTCGCGATCGTCCGCCACTGGTCGTCTGGCGTGCCGGCGCCGGCGTTCTCCGCTTGGGTGTACTGGATGCAGTAGCGGCCCAAACAGCGATCGGCAAACGTGCCGGCGTTGTCGCGCCCGAAGGCAATCGCGGCGATCTCGCCCCTCTGCGCGAACCGTACACCCGCGAAGCTGCCCTCGGCGCCGCCGATCCACGTGCTGGGGTTGCCGTACTTGCCGTCGTTGAGCTTGTCGATCGTGTGGTGCTCACCGTAATCGTTCAGCGAGAAGGGCACCGCGCCGGCGGCTGCGGTCGCGAGGTTCTCTGATCCGAACATGCCGCCGATTTCGATCAGTTCCAATGGGGCCTGGGCCACGGCCCAGGTCGCCGGTCCCAGAGCCAACACGGTCGCGGAGAACGCAAGGAGTCGAAACATGGTGTTCACCTTTCGCCCAACACGACACTAGAACTTCGACCCGTCGACCACTTCCCCGTCTTTGCGATTGCCCAGGCGGCGATGAATCTCCGGCTCGATCGAGTAACTGATGGAGCGGACCGAGCCATCGCAGAGTGCTGCATTGAATCCACTGGCGTGGGCGCTGCCGAATCTCTCCGATTGTTCAACGCCGGCACGGTCCTGCATCGGCACATAGGTGATGTGGGTCCAACGGCAGATGTCCCAATCGTGACCCGAGTAGACGCAGTTGTCATCGCCGGCGGCGAGCCCGTTGTAGTACGAGTCAGCATTGAGGCTCTTCTCAGCGAGAAGGTACGTGTTGGTGGTCCCGTCCCGGACTTGCGCCACCTCGATCTGGCTGCCGAGGTACGAGATGCCCGTGTGGTTCGCGTAGTCGGCCGGTGTGCCGAAGTGCTGGCGGTAGGTATCGCCCGCATTGACGGCGTAATCGTTGTGGGCCAGGGCGCCGGGCAGGTTGATGTTCCGCCAATGGTTGACGCCCGCGTACGGGCCGACGCCTCCCGCATGGGGCCTTCGCCTCGACGGGCAAAAGGTCGTCGCAATCGGGGTGGCACAATGCGTGGTCCACAGTTCCCGCTTCTGGGCCGTTGTTTGGCCCTGTCCCGCGTTGCGGATGCTGTCCTGCTCGACAAAGGGGAGGATGTTGTAGAAGAAGCCGCCGGGTTGGCTCGACCCGAAGCCGCCGTCCGGATCACCCATCCACCACGAGCCCCACCCACCGGTGGGATAGAACCTCTGTTGCTCTTCATGGTGCAGCGCGCCGAGGGCCAACTGCTTGAGGTTGTTGCCGCACTGGGCCCGCCGGGCCGCTTCCCGGACCGCCTGCACCGCGGGCAGCAAGAGCCCAATGAGGATGCCGATGATGGCGATCACCAAATTAGAACCGCCGCCAGCGAAAGAACCAGGTAC
>JABMRP010000573.1 GCA_013202535.1 Planctomycetota bacterium | reverse complement strand
TCTTCAAAGGCTTCATCTCGGCGGAGCGAGATGGCTACTATACGCTCCGGAGTCCCCGGAACTCTACCGAATTCCCCATCGGTTGCCGCCGGTGAGGCTTTCTCGTTGGACGTATGCAGTCTGGTCGCCACCTTGGCATTTATGCCAACTCACCCTAGCGTTTTCGCTCTGACATAACTTCCTTACGAGTTCGCGCAACTTCGGGCTTCTCGGGGAAGTGTGCCGTGAAACTGTTGACAGGGAGATTCAATCTGCTAGAAAGTACGCGTCGTGATGCACGGACGTTAGCATCTTGGATGGGAAACTGGTACTTGGCATGGGAGTAAGCTGATGGCGATTCGCAACGTGTTCGTGGGGCTGGTGGCAGTGATGGTCGTATGCAGTACGGCACAAATCCGTGCGGACGCCATTGTTGCCCCGAATTTCTTAGCAGACACGGAAGGGAACGCCAACAATAAGTTTCCTTTCAGCGTCGAGGACTCCATACGATACCAACAGGTGTTCAATTCATCCCACTTCGCCTCATTCGGCACGCAATGGATCACCCAAATAGCCTTTCGCCCGGACGCAGCCAGTAGCGCGTTCGAAGCGACAATCAAGCGAATCCAGATCAACCTCTCCATGACCAGCGTAACGGCAGATTCTATGAGTTCCACCTTTCTCGACAACGTGGGGATTGACGACACTGAGGTCTATGCCGAGGGGGCTTTGTTGCTGTCGAGTGCCAACACAAATGGTAACGAGGCCGGTGCGAAGGACTTCGACATCGTGATCAGCCTGACTACGCCGTTCCTCTACGATCCGTCAAAGGGCAACTTGTTGCTGGACGTGCGTAACTCCGAGGGAACGAAAACTGCCCAGTTTGACTCGCACGGTGTGGCCGGGGATCCGATTTCTCGTGCCTTCGTTTATGGCAGTGTTGATTCACTCACTGGGAGCACGGACACCCACGGCCTGGTTACACAGTTTTCAACTACACCCATCCCCGAACCCTCCACCCTCGCCGCCCTAATCAGCATGGGCCTCATGGGTTTAGCCATCGCATGGCGAAGGCGAAAGCGGGCTGCATAGCGGTCGCCAATCTACACCACCAAGCCGCCGGGTCGCCAGGCCCGGCGGTTTTCGTTTCCAGATTGTCAAAGAGCCAGACCGTTTCGGAGGCAGAAAACTAACGCCCCCGGTAACACTTCTCCCAAGACGTCACCCCTACCCGGAGAATACGACCCCGAGCAGAGGATTCATGGTCCGCTGCCGGGGCCGTGCTGGCGAGCCGCCACGCGAGCAGCGGTCACGCCGTACGTTTGGGGGCGAATCTCGCACCCCACGCCAATACCCGCTACAATCCGGGGATGATTGCGAAACCGAACCCTCTATCCGCTGGTGGTGTCGTTTCTGGTTGCCATCGCCGGTTGTGGCGGCAGCCCGCTGGCCGCGAATCCCCCGGCCGAACCCGAGCTTGCGGCGTGTGTGGTCGGTGAGTGACCGGCCGGCCCCTCCCTTCTTTACCGGATTATCCGCCGCTTTTCGGCGAAAAAGGCCGATACGACACCAGAGTGGGGTATGTAAATGGAATTCTGACAGTAGAATTGCATGGAATGAGGTACGCTGGCGACCGGGTATAGTGGTTCGGTTCGGAAAGGGACAACGAATGGCAAACGTATTCGACGTTGCGGCCTACATTCTGGAGAAGCAAGGGGGGCTTACCCACATGAAGCTCCAGAAGCTCGTCTATTATTCCCAGGCATGGTCCCTCGTCTGGGACGAAGAACCGCTCTTTGATGAGCGAATCGAAGCGTGGATAAACGGTCCGGTCGCGAGGTCTCTGTACGGACACCTCCGGCAGATCTTCAGGGTTCTGCCCGACAACCTAATCCGAGGCGAGTCAAGCAGCCTCACCGCGCCACAATGCGAAACGGTAGATGCGGTTCTCAAAGCTTACGGATCCAAGACGTCCCAATGGCTCAGCGATCTCACCCACATGGAATTTCCGTGGCGAGAGGCTCGCAAGGGGCTCGCTCCAAACGACCGGAGCGAGCGTGAGATTACCCACGCCTCGATGGCCGAATACTACGGCAGCCTTTAGTAGGTGTCGCATGGGACGAAAAAGGAAGAAGTCCGTCAAGACTGCGCACTCACCGGGCAACCGTAAGGTACCAAAGTATGGGGAAACGCCGCCGACAGGGAAGCAAGTCAACGTTGGCTTTGACCCGAGCGACTTCGCCGACGACAACCCGGTTTGGACAGTATCTCTATTTGACGTGAAAGGTCCGTGGGGACGGGGGAAAGTGAAGAGTGAAGAGACGCTCTGGGCTGAGATACTACCCAAGCTTCGCGATTACGAGAGGATGACGTGGAAACAGATTGACGCGAACCGACGTTACAACCACCCGGTCCCTGTCTCGAAAATCATTCCGGATGCAAAGAAGCGGCTGAGCGACTTGAATCTCGACGATTATGAGCGACTATACAGACTGCGACTGGGCAGTAGGTTGCGGCTGTGGGGAATTCGTGACCGCAACATTCTTCGTTTACTCTGGTGGGACCCCGACCACGAGATCTGCCCATCAAGAAAAGGGCACACCTAGCCCATCAACGGAAAACCCAGCGGGGCACGGATTGATAGGCCCCGCCGCAACGACTTTCTACAGTCACCCCAGTCACCCAACTGCCCACCCCGCGCCTACAACAACGTCACTCCCGCCTGCTCACATTCCCGCTGCATCGCTTCGGGCCAGATTCCCACGGCCACTTCGCCGACGTGGCAGGCGCGGAGGAAGAACATGCAGAGACGCGACTGGCCGATGCCGCCGCCCATCGATTGGGGTAACTCGCCGGCGAGCAACTGGCGGTGGAAGTCCAACTTGGCCCGGTCTTGCATGCCGCGGATTTCCAACTGGCGGGTGAGCGACTCGGCGTCGACGCGGATGCCCATCGAGGAAATCTCGAACCGGCGGCCCAGCACGGGATTCCACAGGAGGATATCGCCGTTGAGCCCCCGGCCGCCGTCGGGCCGGAGCGTGCTCCAATCGTCGTAGTCCGGCGCGCGGCCGTCGTGAAACCGTCCGTCTTGCAGGTCGCCGCCGATCCCCAGCACGAAGACCGCCCCATACTCCTCGCAGACCCGGTCCTCACGATCAAAGGGATCAAGATCGGGAAAACGCTCGCATAGTTCTTCGCTGGTCACCAGCGTGATCTCCTGGGGCAACACGGGCCGAATGTTGGAATGTTGCGAGGCGACGTGGAACTCGGTCCGGCAGACCACGTCGTAGATCGACCGGACCACGTCCTTGAGCGTTTCGACGGTGCGCTGTTCGGGCGTGATGACCTTCTCCCAGTCCCATTGGTCGACGTAGATCGAGTGGAGGTTGTCGAGCGTTTCGTCGGGGCGAATGGCGTTCATGTCGGTATAGAGCCCTTCGCCGGGCTTGAATCCGTAGCGCCGCAGAGCCATGCGTTTCCATTTAGCCAGCGACTGGACGATTTCGACCGGGGCGTTTTCGTCTTCCTTCACGTTGAACCGGATGGGCCGCTCGACGCCGTTCAGGTCGTCGTTCACTCCCGTCCCACTGCGAACGAACAGCGGCCCGGTGACCCGTTCGAGCCCGAGCGCGGCGGCAAGATTATCTTGGAAAAAGTCCTTAATGTCCTTGATCGCCGCCTCCACTTCGCGGGTGGAGAGACACGGGGCGTAGTCGGTGGGCAGATTCATGTGCGTCATCCTGGGACT
>JABMRP010000572.1 GCA_013202535.1 Planctomycetota bacterium | reverse complement strand
GCGGCACGTTGTTCCTGGACGAGATCGGCGACCTTCCGCATGCCGCACAAGTCCGCCTACTCCGGATCTTGCAGGACGGCTGGCTGGAGCGCGTGGGTGGCCAGCATCCGATCAACGTGCATGTACGGATTGTGGCGGCCACGCACCGGGACCTGGCCGGCATGGTGGCCGAAGGGAAGTTCCGAGAAGACCTGTGGTATCGCCTTGCAGTTTTCCCGATGGTCCTGCCCCCGCTGCGCGAACGGCATGAAGACATCCCGGAACTCGCCAAGCACTTCGCCGAACGTGCCGCCACGCGGTTCGGTCTGCCGCTGGTCATGCCCGCGCAAGACGGCATCAACCTCCTCATGTCCTACCCGTGGCCAGGCAACGTGCGGGAGTTGGCGGCCGTGATTGATCGAGCCGCTATACTGGGCGACGGCGAACGATTGGAGATCGGCAAGGCCCTCGGAGTCGATGCGGGGTGGCCAACTTCACCGGTCGCCGGGAACGGACCGAAACCTCAGCGGATTTCCGCCACACCCGAGATAGTCACTCTGGACACTGCCGTAAGGCACCACATCGAAACCGCCCTGGCCGCAACGAAAGGACGCGTGGAGGGACCTCACGGCGCAGCGCTCCTGCTCGATATCAACCCTCATACTCTGCGTGCGAGAATGCGCAAGCTGCGGATCGACTGGAAGCGGTTTCGTGATGATTGATCTGTTCCGAACATCGGGAAGGCACGAGAAGAGGCGTCTCGAAAGGCAGCAGAGCCGGCTTGAAGAGTTGGAGTGTCTGAATTCCTACCCGTTCAGCTACCGAATCCGCTGGGCGCCACGTAGCAGACCAGGGAGCCGTTGACCAATTCGATTTGGCCGTCGGCGGGTGGCGGCGGGCCGTCGGCTTGCGGGTGGATGTCTTCCGGAGAGTCCGCCGCCGTGTCGACAAACAATCGCCAGGGTACTCGACGCACCGACTTCGGGAGAGAGAACATGCGGGGAAGCGTGCCGGCGTGGGTCATGAGCAACAGGTGGCGGCCCGACGGCGAGAGATCGTCTTTCGGCGGGACCGCGGCCAACATGCAGATCAGGCTGTGGTCGTCCTGGCTCCAATCGACCTCGAGGCCGTCGGCATTGAACCAACGCACGCCGGGAAATCCGTCCGGACGCTGGGCGCCGCCATTGAGGAAATCCCGTTGCCGGACCGTCGGTTCGGCCATCCGGAAAGCGATCAGTTCCTGACAGAATCGCCGCAACTCGGCATGCCGGGAAACCAGTTTCCAATCGAACCAGGAGACCGCGTTGTCCTGGCAGTAGGCGTTGTTGTTACCGCGCTGGGTTCGGCGGCATTCATCGCCGGACACCAGCATCGGCGTTCCCTGGCTCAGGAAGAGCGTGGCCTGCATGTTCTTCAATTGGCGGAGGCGTACTCGGCGGATGGTACGCCGCCGGGTCGGCCCCTCGACGCCGTAGTTGTCGCTATTGTTGTGATTGTCTCCGTCCCGATTTCCCTCGCCGTTGTCCTCGTTGTGTTTGCGGCTGTAGCTGACCAGATCGTTGAGCGTGAAACCGTCGTGCGAGGTGATGAAGTTGATGCTGTGGTACGGGCGCCGCCCGCCGGCCTGGTAGAGATCGCTGGAACCGGCCAATCGCGTGGCCAGCGAGCCGAGCGTGTGGGAATCGCCGCGCCAAAACTTGCGGACGTCGTCGCGATACCGCCCGTTCCATTCCGCCCAGCGAAGGTCCCCAAACGTACCCACCTGATAGGCACCGGCGGCGTCCCAGGCTTCGGCGATGATTTTCGTGTCGGCCAGCAAGGGATCCTCGCCGATCGTCTCGACCACCGGCGGGTTGGGGACCAGCTTGCCGTCGCGCCCGCGACTGAGAATCGACGCCAAATCGAACCGAAACCCGTCGACGTGATAGTTGTGAACCCAGTGGCGGAGGCAGTGAAAGATCAACTCGCGCACGATCGGGTGGTTGCCGTTGACCGTGTTGCCGCAACCGGAGAAATTGCGGTAGTATTGGCCGCCCTTTTCCAGCATGTAATAGACGCGATTTTCCAGTCCCTTGAAGCTCAAGACCGGGCCTCGCTCGTTACCCTCGGCCGTGTGATTGAAGACGACGTCGAGGATCACTTCGATGCCGGCCTGATGCAAGGCACGAACCATCTGCTTGAACTCGACGACCTGGCACCCCGGTTCGCTCCCCGCCGCGTATCCCCGGTGCGGCGAGAAGAAGGCCAACGGATCGTAACCCCAGTAGTTGGGATGGTCGGGTTTGTTGCCCTGGCAGTCGAAGATCGGGAATTCGTGGACGGGCATCAACTCGACGGCCGTGACGCCCAGCGACTGCAGGTAGGGAATCTTCTCGATCACCCCGAGATACGTGCCCGGGTGTTGGACACCACTCGATTTCCCCTTGGTGAATCCGCGAACATGAAGTTCGTAAATGATCGTCTCGGAAAGCTCCCGGCGCAGATGTCGATCGCCCTTCCAATTGAATTCCTGGCTGCTGACGACGCACTTCGGCGGCCGGATAATGCCGTCGTCGGCCGACTGAAAGTGACCGGCCAGCGCGCCGGCGTACGGATCGATCAGCCGGGCGTTGGCGTCGAAGCGATGGCCGCGTTCGGGCTCGTAGGGGCCTTCGGTTTGGAAATGGTAGAGTTGGCCGACTTGCACGCCGGGAATAAACATACTCCAGATGTCACCCCAACGGTTCAGATCGCGATCGAAATCGATCGTTTCCGACGGATCCCGATCGTCCACCCGGTCGTAGAGCAACACGCGCATGGCGGTCGCCGACCGGCTGAAAACGACGAACTGAACGCCGTCCTCGTGAGGGATCGCGCCGTATGGCAACGGGTGGGCGAAATTCAGTGATGGAAGCCGCTGGAACATCGTGTATCCAAAGGCCGGTACTGATGTCAGAGAGGTTGTGTCGAACATACCAGATTGTTCCGCGGGCGCCTAAAGGAGGATTGGGTCCAAAGGATTTCCGTCTGCCGGCCACCGGGAGCAAGTTCCACGGGTGGACCGGAGCAGTTGCGTACGCTAACTCTTTTCGGAAATTCAAACCCTTCGGATCAGCCAACTCGATGGGGAATCGGCCAAAACCCTGCCTTGGCGATCGGACCATTCCGATGCGCGAAAGCGTACCATGCCGGGCAACAAAACCAAAGTGGTCCGGCGCGGTAGTACGCTCATCCAATCCTAGCACGCGGAAAGACGAAGTCTTGGCCCGGTAACGACTTATCCTTGCCGTACCCACCCCCCCCAAAGTCTTACGGAGGATGCAAATCCCCCGCTTCCGGGTGGAGACCACCAAACGAGAAGGCGGACGATAGCCCTGAGGAGCTACCGTCCGCCTTGGAGTTCGATCAGCCCCTTGGAATTCGATGAGGCAATGTGCGGCGGGACGCTCTATTCCTCGATGTGGAACACCGCGTGGCAGGAATCGCAGCTTTCGCCCAGCCGTTCCATGGCTGCGGTGGCCGCGTCTTCGTCCTGAGCACGGATCGCCGCGTTGACGGCTCCGGCCGCGTCGCGCATTTCAGCGCTAAAGCCGTACCACTGCTGTACTTGTGCGTCGTCTTTTGCCTCATGGGAATCGGCCAAGGCTCCCTGGCCAATGGCCGCGATGACCGCCGAGAAACCGGCCGTGTCGTCGGCTTTGGACTCAAACCGTGATCCGCGGATATAACGCTTTAGCTTGCTGCTGATTCGCGGGACCTGCTCCATCAGGGCCTCCAGCGAGGCAACTTTCTCCCACTTCAACTCGCCACCGGCGGAACCGGCGGCAGCGGCTTTCACGGCGGCAACGCCCGCTTTGGCAGCGGCGTAGTCCTTGGCGACGGCCAGCGCCTGGGCGGCCTTCAACAGGCCCGGAGCCGCGGCCTTGTACTTGTTATCCTCGTCGTGGAGCCCCAGGGCCAGGGCGATCACCACCACGGTGCTGGCGTCTTTGACGAGCGTTTCTTGCGAGTCTTCAAATTCTTGCTCGCTCGCGACCGCTTCCTCCAACTCCGTCAAGTACTCGGCCAACTGAGTGGACAAGTCCGCGGCCGGGGCAAAGCTGGAGATTTTCGGGGCAGGCGGCGGGTCGGCCAAGGCGACACTTCCGACGGCCAGAACACCAAAAACCACCATTACGGCGGGTACCCAACTGCATCGAGTCGCTAATCTCATCTGTGGATCCTTTCGATCGCCAAGACCAGTGAAGTGAACCTCACGAGGGAAAGTACTTTACTTCGATTCGGGGGCTAATAGGCACCCGTCAGTGCCTATCGGGTGCGCGGGGCGCGTTTTTCAATTCTAGCATCCCAATTTCGCACGTTCGCATCCGACTGTCAAGGATTATCCCGATTAGGAAACATAGGGAAACCGTGCCGAAAAGGCGGATCCGCCGTCCGCGCCCCGCTTGTCCTCGCGCGACCACTTTTCCCCGGCAGCACTTCTCGCTTACAATCGGGGGAACCGCCGGGAGCCGAGCAGCAGACACGCCACCGCCGGAACGGTTTCCGACGCGAGCCAATCGAGGATGATGATGGCCAAGACCACCTATAAAGACGCGGGAGTCGATCTCGATGTGTATCGCGAGTCGATGGCCCGCCTGCCCCGGCTTGTCGCCCGAACCCATACACCCCGCGTCATGTCCCTAATGGGGGGGTTCGCCGGCCTTTTTCAGCTCGATTTTGCCGGCGATCTGTTTGCCCGGCGGTATCGCGACCCGGTGTTGGTCGCCTGTACCGACGGCGTGGGTACCAAGCTCAAGCTGGCGGAGGTGACGGGCATTCACAATACGGTGGGCATCGATCTGGTGGCGATGAGCGTGAACGACGCCGTTTGCTGC
>JABMRP010000056.1 GCA_013202535.1 Planctomycetota bacterium | reverse complement strand
GGACTAGGGACTGGGGACTAGGGACTGGGGACTAGGGACTGGGGACTAGGGACTGGGGACTAGATGGTGGGGATTAGTGGAAGGTGGCAAGGAAACGCTTTCGTTAGAGGGGGCCGCTGATGCCGCCGTCTTTGCGGACGCGCCAGAAATGGAGTCCGCAGAGAAAGGCGGCCAGCAGGGGGATTGCCACGCAGTGGAGAACGTAAAAGCGGTTGAGGGTCTCTTCGCAAACGGCCCGCGCGCCAAGCAACACGAAGCGGCTGTCCGAGCCGCTGGTGATCATGTCGATTCCGCCCACGGTGAGGATCTGCTGCACCGGTCCCTCGTGACCCAGCAGCGGCACGGCCCGGGCCATGTTGGAACCGACGGTAACCGCCCAGATGGCCAACTGATCCCAGGGGAGCAGATAGCCGGTAAAGGAGAGCAGCAGGGTGAGTACGAGCAGCACAACGCCGACAACCCAATTAAACTCCCGGGGCTTCTTGTAGCTGCCGGTGAGGAAGACGCGGTACATGTGCAGCCAGACGGCGATGACCATGGCATGGGCGCCCCAGCGATGCAGTTCGCGGAGCACGCCCAACGAAACGACGTCGCGCAGGCCCGTCATGTCGTTATAGGCCATCTCGATCGTCGGCCGATAATAGAACATCAGCAACACGCCGGTGATCGTTTCGACCAGAAACAGGAAGAACGTGATCCCGCCCATGCACCAGGTGAAATTCAGCCGCACCGCATGTTGCTTGATCGCGACCGGATGCAGATGGAGCACGAAATTGGTCAACACGACCGCCAGCCGATTCCGCCGATCCAGCGGCGGCTTATGGCGGAAGATGCTCTTCCAGATCTGCGATTGACGGATTCGTTCGCCGAGAGACATGATTGTTATGAATGGTCCGTGATCGGTAATCGCTACACAACAACAAAACACTCCGGATCGTCCCACTGGCCCAATTCTTCCCGAAATATCTTGCTCTTATCGATCTCCAATTGGCCGTCGTCGGCAAGACCGATCGCGAATCGCTCCAGCGGCCGTGGGGCGGGGCCCTCGAAGTTGACCCCGTCGATGTAGAACCCGCTACCGTGGCAGGGGCACTTGAATTTCCGCTCGTTCTCCTGCCACAGCGTAATGCAACCCAGGTGGGTACACACGGTACGCAAGGCGAAAATCTGCTCGCTGCCCTGGTACTTGCCATGAACCACCCAGACGCCGAACTTCTCCTTCAATCCGGTGGCCACCTGGTCGCGGGGAAAATCACTGGGATAGCCAATCTTGAAGCGGTCGGGCCGCTGGAGGATCGCGTTGGGGAACATGAATCGGGTCGAGGCCGCCGCCCAGAGACCGGTCGTCGCCCCCAGGGCCGCAAATCCCCAGCCCAGGAACGTTCCGAAGACCGCCCGAAGAACCCCCCGACGATTCGTCCCGGCCGCCGGTTCTTTCGTGGAAGCCGGCGTCGCCTTGTCCGTATCCTGTTGGGCCATGAAACCTACCTGCGAAATCTACCTGCGCGACATGAGGAACCGGCCCTCGAACGGGGCTCACACGAGCCACATCGACGAGGCGGGAGGCTGAGGCGGGGGGTGGGTCGGGAGCCGCCAGCGACCACGGTTTCTCTGTTATCGCCTCCGGAAAGGGGCATGTCAACCTCGCACCGCCAACCGCTCACCCCCTTCCGCCACCGCCGAAGGGCTACTACAATCGAGGCCGATTCTCGTTCGGATTCTATTTCCACGGCATGGCATCGTGTCCCCCACGGCGCATCGGATTACACCGCATCGTCTTACCTGGCAAGGAACCGCGGCATGAAAGTTTTGGTCATCGGCAATGGAGGTCGGGAACACGCCTTGGCCTGGAAACTCGGGCAGAGCGGCCGCGTCGATCAGGTGTTTGTCGCTCCCGGCAACGCGGGAACGGCCGAAGATGCCGAAAACGTCGATATCCCCGCGGGCGACTTCCCCGGGCTCATCGACTTCGCCAAGAAGAACGAGATCGACCTCTGCGTGGTGGGCCCCGAGGCCCCGCTATCCGACGGGCTTGTCGACGTGTTGACCGAGGCCGGCCTCCGCGCCTTCGGCCCCTCGGCTGCCGCCGCCGAACTGGAAGGCAGCAAGGTGTTCTGCAAGAACCTGCTGCGGCACGCCGACGTGCCCACGGCCGATTACCAGGTCTTCTCCAGCGCCGATACGGCCGCCAAGTTTCTCCGCGACCGCGAGGATACGCCCATCGTGGTCAAGGCCGACGGTCTGGCCGCCGGCAAAGGGGTGATCGT
>JABMRP010000571.1 GCA_013202535.1 Planctomycetota bacterium | reverse complement strand
GAAGTACCCGGTCACGGTTGAAACGGAAGGACCGCCCTTGCATCCGGAAAGCTCGCCCGTTTGGCTGATCAGCCGATGGGAATTCCCGGCAAGGGGCGACCTGCCGCCGGTGAAACTCATCTGGTACGACGGTGGCAAACGGCCGTCGCTGCAAAAAGAACACAACATGCCCAACTACCACGAGGGCACACTGTTCGTCGGCTCCAACGGAATGCTCATCGCCGATTACGGCCGCCACGAACTCTATCCAAAAGAAAAGTACGCCGACTTCCAGCGACCACCGCGGACAATCCCCCCATCGATCGGCCACTCCGACGAGTGGCTGGCGGCATGCAAGACGGGTGCGCCGACCGGCACCCACTTCGGCTACTCCGGGCCACTGACCGAGACCGTCCTGTTGGGAACCGTTGCCTATCGCGCCGGCCAGAAGCTCGATTGGGATGCGGAGAGCCTGAAGGTCACGAATTGCCCTGAGGCGGACCAGTTTATCCGACGCGAGTACCGCTATGGTTGGACACTGTAGTCGTAGCTACGGTCGCCAGACCGTGGAGATCCTCGGAAACCTGCAGAATCACACGCGATGACCAAACATCACAACGATCATCTGCCACGTCTGGAACCGTCGTTCTATCGCGGTCAGGCCTACGTCCACTGGACATGGACTATTGAGGATCGGCGCACCGGATGGCTGATTCCTGCATTCAACTACAAGTTCCGCGAATTGCTGACTCACGCAGCGTTTCGTTACGCACTTGCATGTCCGATTTACTGCCTAATGCCGGACCACATACACATGGTGTGGATCGGCATCGATGATCGAACGGATCAACTCAAGGCGTCGAAATACTTGCGCCGACAGGTTGGCGAACCATTGAAGAAGCTCGGGTTCGCGTTCCAACATCAGCCTTATGATCATGTGCTGCGTGATGACGAGAGGATTGAATCGGCCTTCATCAACCTTGTTGAGTACATAGCTCGCAATCCCGAACGCAAGGGATTAGTGCCACCGGATGGTTTTCGCGAGTACAAGTTCACGGGTTGCCTGATGCCTGGATATCCGGAGTTGGACCTATGGCAATCTGACTTCTGGATCAGATTCTGGCGGACGTATGCATTTGTGCAACAGCACGGTCTGTTTCGACCCTACGAAGAGAACGTAACGTAGCTACGGTCGCCAGACCGTGGCCACAGCAGACGTCCACGGTCTGGCGACCGTAGCTACAAAGGGAATCCAATTATGAAGAACAACAAGATCGACAGTAAGATGAAGACGACAACACGTCCGTCGATTGGGTTGCGATTCCTGGCCGCCGCCATGCTGCTACTGCCAGTCGGCTCGGCCGCCAGAGCCGGTGAGGAGGGCTGGACGTCGCTCGGCGCCGACGACGACTTCGCTGTCTGGCGCCAGCCAACCGGCGATTGGTATACCGCCGTCGACGCCATGGTCGATCCCGACAACAGCAGAGCCCTCGTCGGAAAGCCGGGCGCCGGCGTGATGATCAACGGCCTGATCGGCAAAACGCCAAGCCTCGTCACCAGGCAGCGCTTCGACGACGTCGAAGTGCACTTGGAGTTCATGGTCGCCGAGGGCTCCAACTCCGGCGTGATCTTTCACGGCAACCATGAAATCCAGATCCTCGACAGCCACGGCATCGAAAAACCCACGGCCGGCCACTGCGGCGGGATCTATCCCAGGGCAGAGAACGAGCCGACTTACCACCACATCGACGACGGCTCTCCCCCCAGGGTCAACGCGGCCAAACCGCCCGGCGAGTGGCAGACGTTGGACATCATCTTCCAGGCTGCCAGATTCGACGAGGAGGGAACGAAGACCGCCCACGCCAAATTCGTCAAGGTCGTGCACAACGGCCAACTGATCCAGAAAGACCACGAAGTGCCGTGGGCCAGCGGCCCAAACTGGGATCGCAAACAGCATCCCCGCGGTCCCATCATCTTCCAGGGCGACTACGGCCCAATCGCCTACGGCAACATCCGCGTGCGGCCGTGGAAGGCCGGCGATGGAGGATCGAACGCGCCGCGGAAGGGGGCCACTCCCTCCAAGCTCAACGTCCCGCCGGAGGGTTTTACCGCTCTCTTCAACGGCCGCGACTTCACCGGCTGGCATACGCCGCCGTTGGTCAAGTAACACTGGTCGATTGAGGACGGCGTACTCAAGTCGCCGGGACTGATCGACACTTGGGGTGCGTCCCTATCAACGAAGAAGCACTACAGGGATTTCATCCTCATGCTCGATTTCCGCATGCCAACCATTTCCGATAGCGGCATCAACTTCCGCCGACTGATTCCCGAAATCCCGGGCTTCGGAGACCAGGAACAGTTCAACCTCAGATCCAAG
>JABMRP010000570.1 GCA_013202535.1 Planctomycetota bacterium | reverse complement strand
GTGCAGCGTGGCGTGGTGGGTCCCGCCGTCCGGGGCCCAAGATGCGCCCGTGGTAACGTACCTGGAAGGTCACGACGGGCCGCTCCGCGCCGTGGCCTTCACGCCCGACGGCAAGACGCTCGTCTCGGCGGGATTCGACCGGACGATCAGAGCGTGGGATCGTGAGACGGGCGAGACGATCCGCACCCTCAGCGAACATCAGCAACCCATCCTGTCGCTGAGCATCTCGCCCGACGGCCGGCAACTGGCCGCCGGCGACTTCAGCGGTGAGGTGCGGGTATTCGACGTGCCGATGCGCCATCCGCTGGAAGACTTTGGCTCCGCCTCGGGGGTTCCCACCGCGGTTGCCGTCTCGGCCGACGGCACGCTGCTGTTGATCGGCGACGATGCGAAGACCGTTCAACTGCGCAATCAGGCCACCGGGGCCACGCCAACGGATTTCACCGGATCGACCGCGGCGATCACGGCTGTGACGCTGGTCGCCGATCCTCAGTCGGAGGATGCGCCCGGCGCGAATCATCTGTTGGCGGCGGCATCCGACGGCTCGTTGCGATGCTGGAATGCCGCATCGCCCAAGGAATCGGCCGCGGTCTTCACGCCCGCACTCCGCTCGCTGGCGGTCCATCCGGTGAACCACTCCCTGGTCGCCGGCGGCGAGGACGGTTTGCTCCGCGTCTTGCGATGGCCGCTGGTCGCTCCGGCTACCTTATCCGGACATAGCGGTCAGGTCACCGCCGTCGCGATGGCCGGCGACGGCAAGACCATTGCCACCGGCAGCGACGATCAGAAGGTCGCTCTATTCGACGCCGCCGACGGCACGTCGCTGAGCACGCTCGCGGGCCAGTCGGGCGCGGTGACCGCGATCGCGCTGGGCGCGGACGGTCGGATGGCCGCCAGTGCCAGCACGACCGGGTTGATCCGGTTCTGGAATCTGGCTGAGGATGCCACCGGGGGTGACGGGCTGACCCTTGCCGGGCATGACGGCGCCGTGCATGACGTCGATTTCCTCCCCCAAGGCCGGCAACTTGTCTCGGCCGGTGCCGACGGCACGATTCGCCTCTGGGAATTGCCCACGCCGCCCCGCTCGTTGGACGGACATACCGGCGCCGTCCGGGCGGTAACCATCAGCGCCGACGGCGAGACGGCCGTCACCGCCGCCGACGACAAGACCGTGCGGCTATGGAACCTTCCCCAAAACAACGGCGCGAAGGAGGGACCCCTCGCCGAAGCCCTCCGGCTCGATCACCCCGAAGCGCCCACGGCCGTGGCGCTGGCGGTCAAGAGCAAGCAAGTGGCCACCGGCGACGGAACCGGCACGTTGCGGCTGTTCGATGCGGCAAGCGGCGCGCCGCAAGGATTGTTGGGTGTACACGACGCGGCCGTCACCTCGCTGGACTACCATCCCGACGGTCAATCGCTGCTCTCGGCCGGTGCCGACGGCACGGTCACTCTCTGGGACGCGGCGCCGGTCGATTCGCTCCCACTGGCCGGACATACCGGGGGCGTCCGGGCCGTGGCGATTTCCGGCGACGGAAAGTTCGTCGTCACCGGCGCCGCCGACGCGACCGTGCGACGGTTCGAGATGCCCACGGGCAAACAGATCGCCGGCTACGACGGAGTTCCCGGCCCGGTTGCGTCGCTGGTGCTGAGCCCCGACGAGCAACTCGTGGCGTGTGGCAGCGCCGAAGGCACGATCAAGTTCTGGGCCACCGCCGACGGCACCGACATGCTTTCCTTGGCAGGCCACGACGGATCGGTCAGCGGATTGGCGTTTCATCCGGCCGGCGACCGAATCGCCTCGGCCGGCGCCGACAGCACGATCCGGCTCTGGCGATTGCCCACGCCGTCCAGCGTGCTTGCCGGGCACAAGACGCCTCCGACAGCGCTGGCCGTCAGTCCCGACGGCAAGCTCGCGCTCTCCGGCGCCGCCGCCGGCGAGTTGCTGCTTTGGGATTTGAACGAAGGCAAGTCTACCGGAGATCTCCCGGGGCACACCGCCGACGTGACCGGGGCGGCGTTTCGGCCCGACGGCCAAGAGATGGCAACCGGCGATGCCCAGGGTATCCTGCGTCTGTGGAACCCTTCCGACCGCACCGGCCGCGGTGTCCTTATGGCGCACGACGGCCCACTGACCGCGCTGGCCTATCACCCGAGCGGCGGGCAACTCGCGACCAGCGGCGCCGACGGCACGGTCAGACTGTGGCAACTTCCCCCCGCACCGGTCCGCGATCCCTTGGACGTGCGCACGGGCGCGGCCGGACCGGTGGCCGTTTCCGCCGACGGGAAGCTCCTCGCCTGCGCCGGTGCCGACGGCGTGGTCAAGCTGACGGATCGGGCCACCGGCAAGTTGGTGCATACGGTTCCCGGTCAGCCCGGCGCGGCCGGATCGTTGGCCCTGTCGCCCGACGCCAAGCTCGTGGCCATGGGTGGGAAGACCGGCGTGATCCGCTTGTCCGGTACCTCCGACGGCGCCGAGAGGCTGCCGTTGCTCGGACACACCGGCGCCGTGGGCGCGGTCGCCTTTCATCCGACGGCCGATCAGTTGGCTTCCGGTGGAGCGGACGGCACGGTGCGATGGTGGCGGCTGCCCGTCGCGCCGCGGCCACTGACCGGACATACCCAGCCCCCGCGCTGCGTGGCGATCAATTCCAGCGGCACGACGGCCCTGACCGGCGGCGACGACAACACGGCCCGATTGTGGACCCTGGCCACCGGCGCGGCGGTCCGGAGTCTGGCGGGACACACCTCGGGCATCCGCAGCGCGGCCTTCACCGGCGACGATCTGCAAATCGCCACGGGAGACGAACAGGGGACGATTCGCCTATGGAACACGGCCAACGGAGCCGATCAAGGCCACCTCGGCGCGCACACCGGCGCCGTCACGGCCCTGTCGTACCATCCGCAGAACAACGTGCTCCTGTCGGCCGGCACCGACGGCACGGCCAAGCTGTGGCAACTGCCGCTGGTGCCGCCCAAGACGCTCGCCGGACACACGGCGGCCGTCAACTCGGTGGCCGTTACCAGCGACGCCAAGCAGGTTGTCACCGGCGGCGCGGACGGCACGGTTCGTATCTTCGACGTCGTCTCGGGGCAGCAGGTGCGTGCCTTAGCCGGGCAAAAGGGGCCGGTCACGGCGATGGCGCTGAGTGATGACCATGCCACGATCGCCACCGGCGACTCCACGGGAACGGTCAAGCTGTGGAACACGGCCGACGGTGCCGACAAGCAGCGGATCGGTGCCCACGACGGCCCGATTGCCGACCTGGCGTTTCACCCCCAGGGCCAGCAGATCGCCACCGCCGGCGCCGACGGCACGGTCCGCATCTGGCAGTTGCCCATCGCGCCGCGTCTGGTGGCCGGTCACGCCAAGCCGCTGACCGCCGTGGCCGTGAGCCCCAACGGAGCGACGGTCGCCACGGCCGACGCCGGCGGTGCGGTACGGCTGTGGCAATTGGCCGACGGAAAGTTCTTGCGGACCGTAGGCACCCATTCGGCTTCCGTAACCGCCCTGGCATGGACGGCCGACGGCACGAAGCTCGTCACCGCCAGTCTCGATCGCACGGCACACCTGTGGAACGTTGCCGACGGCGCGGAAGTGAGCGCCTGCCAGACCCAGACGACGGTCCTCCGCGCGGCCGCCGTACACCCCGCCGGCACGCTGGTGGCCAGCGGCGGTGACGACGGTGCGATCGCCCTCTGGAACGCGGCCGACGGAGAAACCACGGCCACGCTGGAGGGCCACACCGCTCGGATCACCGCGCTGGCCTTCACGGCCGGCGGCACGGTCGTCGTTTCCGGATCGGCCGACGGAAGCGTACGCACCTGGGCCGTGGCCGGTGGCAAGGCCGTTCGCACGATCCAGCACGGTGTCCAGGTGACGAGTCTGGCTGTCAGCGCCGATGGCCGATGGATCGTCTCGGGCGGCACGGACAAGCTGGTCAAACTGTTCCGGGCCGACAACGGCGCCGCGGTGGCCACGATGACCGGGCACGCCAACGTGGTGACCGGCGTGGCCTTCAGCGCCGACGGCAAGAGCATCAGCAGCAGTTCGGCCGACGGCACGGTGCGCGTGTGGGACGTCGCCGGGCAACTGATCCAGCGGTTTACCGTCGAAGGCGTTTCGCAGAGCGGCGTGGCGATGGCCCCCGACGGCAAGACGCTCGTCGCCGGCGGCGCGGACAACCAGGTACGCGTGTTTCAGCTTTCGCTGGTCCGCTCGATCCAGGCTTCCGCCGGACCGTTGCGTGGCGTGGCTTATGTGGCCGGGGGAAACCAACTGCTGGTCGGAGCCGAGGACAAGTCGGTGCGGACGTGGAATCCGGCCGACGGAAAACCGGTGCGGTCGCTGGCCGGCAACGCCGACGTGGTGACCGCCGTTGGCGCAAGTCCCGACGGCAATTTCGTCGCCTCCGGCTCCGCCGACGGATCGGTTCGGCTGTGGTGGGCGGCCGACGGCTCGCAGCGGCAAACATTCCAGTTGCCCGCGTCCGTGCGGAGCATTCGGTTCAGCGCCGATTCGACGATGCTCGCCGCCGCCGGAGACGAGAGCGCCGCCGGTGTGTGGGACCTGACCACCGGCAAATCGCTCCAGCAATTCCCGGGCCATGCGCAGGCCGTGCTTGCGGTCGATTTCGCGGGCGACAACAAGACGGTCGTCACCGCCGGCGCCGATCGAACGGTCCGGGTCTGGACGCTGGCCGTCAGCAAGATGTTGGTCCCACACGCCAAGACCGTCCACGACGCCGCGTTTCTGGCCACCGGCGCGAGTTTCGTTACGGCCGGAGACGACAAGCTGGTCAAGCTCTGGGACGCCACCGGCACGCTCACCCGCCAACTCGAAGGCAGCCAGGCGAACCTGACGACCGTGGCCCCGCGTGGCGACGGCACCCAAGTGGCAGCCGGCGGTGCCGACGGCCGGATCTATCTCTGGAACCCGGCCGACGGAAAACTTACGGCCACCATCACCACGCCCGGCGCGGTTCGGGCCGTGGCGTACAGCGCCGATCGCGAGAAGCTCGTCGCGGCCGGTGCCGACGGTCACTTGCGCATCTACAATCTGGACGATGGCTCGCTGCTGGAGGAACTGGCAGCGGACGGATCGGCCGGTGAAGACGTCGCCTTTGCACCCGACGGCACAACGCTGCTGACAACCGGCGTGGAGAACACGCCGATGATCCACCAGACGTCGCTGGTTCGGCTGATTACCGCGCACGAGGGGGCCGTCGCCGGCGTTGCTTTTACGTCCGACGGAACGAAACTGCTCAGCGGCGGCGTGGACAAGGCGGTGCGCCTCTGGAACGTCGCCGACGGCAGCGCGGTTCGTGAATTTGCCGGCTGTACGGAGGCCGTGGTCAGCGTGGCCGTCAGTGCCGACGGCACGAAGGTGGTCGCCGGCGCCGCCGACAAGACGGCTCGCGTCTGGAACGCCGCCGACGGCACGGTCCTGGCGACGCTCGTTCACGGGCAAGCCATTCACGACGTCAGCCCCAGCGCCGACGGCACGAAGATCGCCACGGCCGGCGAGGACCACGTCGTCCGCGTTTGGGATCTGGCGACCGGCTGCGTTTTGGAACAGTTCCCCGGCCACACGGCGCCCGTCCTCGGCGTCGCCTTCACCGGCGACAACCAGACCGTGGCCAGCGCCGGTGCCGACGGATCGCTGCGGCTCTCGACGCTTTCGGCCCGGTGTGTGATCGTTGCCGATGAGGCCGGAGTGCGCGACGTGGCGTTTACGCCCGATGGCTTGCAGGTGCTCAGCGCCGGCGACGACAAGCTCGTCAAGCTCTGGGATCTCCAGGGCCAGCCGGTCCGCCAGTGTTCCGGCGCCGAGGCGGAGATCACGTCGCTGGACGTCAGCGCCGATGGCACCCGGGTCGCCGCCGCGGCCGGCGCGAAGTGGTATCTGTGGAAGCTCGCCGACGGCACGCTCCAGCAGAGCCTGACCGCGCCGGACGCCGTCAACGATCTGTGCTTCAGCCCGGACGGCACGCGACTGGCGGTCGCCGGGGCCGACAATCGGCTGCGCGTTTTCGATCCGGCCGACGGGCTGTTGCTGGAGGATGTCGCTGTGGCGGCCGCTCCCCATACGCTGGCCTTTACGCCCGACGGTATGACCCTGCTTGCTGCCGCGGCCGACAAGCAACTCCACCGGCACCCGCTTTCCCTGCTGCGCACGTTTCCCGGGCATACCGGCGAGGTGGACGCCGTCGCCTTCACGCCCGACGGAGCCATGTTGCTCTCCGGCGGGGCCGACAAGACGGTGCGTCTTTGGAAGACGGACGACGGCGAGCCGGTTCGCACGTTCGACGGCGCCGGCGATGCGGTGACCGCCGTGGCCGTCAGCGGGGATGCAACTCGGGTGATTGCCGCGGGGGCCGACAAGACGGCGCGAATCTACAATCTGGCCGACGGACTGCTTCAGGCCACGCTTACGCATCCGGCGGCCGTTCGGGCGGTTGCGCTGGGGGGCGACGACGCGAGGCTGGCCACCTGCGGCGACGACCACGTGGTCCGCGTTTGGGACCTGGCCACGGGGCGTACGTTGCAGCGGTTTGCCGAACACGCCGGTCCGGCCACCTGCGTCGCCTTTGCCGACGACGGCAAGACGATCGTCTCGGGGAGCGACGAACCATCGGTCCGGGTCCATGTGCTGTCGGCCCGGAAGCTGGTTGTTGCCGACGCGGCCAAGGTCCACGACGCGGTCTTTTTGCCCGATGGTTCCCATTTCATCACCGCCGGGGACGATGCGAGCGTGAAACTTTGGACGCCCGAAGGCGCGCTGGTCCGGTCTTATGCCGGCAGTACCGGCCCGGTGACGAGCTTGGCCGTCAGTGCGGACGGGAAGCTGGTGGTCGGCGGCGGCGGTGATCCGGCCAAAGGAGGTAAGAGCGTCTACGTCTGGAACCTGGCCGATGCAACCGTGAAGCAGCAATTCGAGGCACCCGCCGCGGTTGTCGGTGTGGCCGTCAATGCCGACGGGTCGCGAGTGGCCATCGGCGGCACGGACAGTCGGCTGCGAGTTTACGGCACGGGCGACGGGTTGCTGTTGGAGGAATTCACCACGCCGGCCGCCGTGGCCGACGTCGCTTTTGCGCCAGACGGCAAGACACTGGTCACCGCGGCCGGCAACTCGGCCATCGTGTTGCGTTGTTCGCTGTTGCAGGTCATCGCCGGTCACGATGGCGCGGTGATGGCCGTCGCCCATGCGCCGGACGGCCGCCGGCTGTTTAGCGCCGGATACGACCGGATCGTGCGCCAATGGAGCTTGCCCGAGGGAAAACAGACGGCCACGTACACCGGCGCCACGGCCGCTCTGGCCGGTTTGGCGATCAGCGGCGACGGCCGGCGGATCGTTGCCGGTGGCGGTGACCAGAAGGCCCGGGTGTGGGAACTGGCCGAAGAGGGCGAAAACGTAGCCGCGGTGGCGACGTTTGCCCATCCGGCAGCCGTTGGCGACGTGGCCGTCAACTTCGACGGCACGCACGTCGCCACGGCCACCGCCGACAATCGGGCCGGAGTTTGGGACACCGCCAGCGGCACGCTGTTGGAGAGTTTCCCCGGCCACACGGGCGCCGTACTGGCACTGGCCATGGATCCTCGGGGCGACAGGCTGGTGACCGGCAGCGCCGATAAGACAGCCCGGCTGTGGCGGCGATCGGTGCGCCAAGTGGTAGAAGCCCACGAAGGGCCCGTCGTCGACATGGCCTTTTCACCCGATGGTGCGTCCTTGTTCTCCGCCGGAGAGGATAAGGTTGTCGCCCGGTGGACTGCGGCCGAGTGGAAAGAAGCCGGCCGGTACGCGGGCGCCACGGCCGCCGTGCGATCGGTGGCCGTCAGCGGCGACGGCAAGATCGTGGCCGCCGCGGGCGACGACGGTCACTTGCGGCTGTGGAGCGCGACCGACGGGCAATCCATCGCCACGCTCCAGGGGGCCTCTCCGATCGCCGCCGTGATCTTGGCCGACGACGGCGCCCGAGTCATCGCCGCCGGCGCCGATAAGATCATTCGCAGCTATGCGCTGACGGAATCAGGCGGGCAACAAGCCTTGGCACTCACCCACGAGTCGCACGGGCACACCGCGGCAGTTACCGGCTTGGCGCTGGTGGGCGACGGTCGCACGCTGTACAGCATCGGCGCCGACAAGACGGTCCGGCGCTGGTTCGCCGGATCGTCCGTGTCGCGGTTCAGTCTTGCCGCACACCAGGGGCCCGTCTTCGCGACCCGTTTCAGCCCCGATGGGACGCGCCTGCTCACGGCGGGGGCCGACGCGTCCGCTCGCGTTTGGAGCACGGCCGACGGCACGCCGCTTCTGACGCTGGACGGCCACGGCGGTCAGGTCCTCGACGCGGCCTGGCGACCCGACGGCGAGCAACTGGCCACGTGCGGCGCGGACGGCACGATCCGCGTGTTCGACGCCGACGGAAAGCCGGTCAAGACGCTGACCGAAGCCGACCCGAGCAGCCGGTTTAGCATCGCCTACTCGCCCGACGGCGCCAACCTGCTGACCGCGGGAGCGTCGAAACAGTGGCAGCTCTGGAACTTCACCCAGCCCGCGCCCTACCGAACCACGGCCGGCCACAACCATTTCATCAGCCAGGCCGTGTACAATCCGGCCGGCACGCGCGTCGCCACGATCGACCACTCCGGCGAGTTGTTCATCTGGGACACCAGCAGCGGCGCGCCGCTCTACCACCAACGGCTCGCCGTGCAGGCCGCCTACGCACTGGCCTATTCCCCCGACGGCAAACAGTTGGCCCTGGCCACCAGCGACCCACGCGTTATTTTGCTGGATGTGCCGAGGACGGCGCAGTAGGGAACACTGCGTGGTAGCAGGCGCACTCCGTGTGCCGTGGCCCGGAACACCCCAGACGCTCCTGATATTGTATTGTGTCCGGCAGCTTCGCGGGCGGACGGCACACGGAGTGTGCCTGCTACTATGGTGGACCAGCGGGTCAAAACCCCAATACCTGCACTTCCGCCAGACCGGCGTGGCTGTCGGGACGCCAGAGGCTCTCGGCTTTGAGGCGGACGTAGCGGCCGGGGATGAAGTCGACCGGGATCGTTGTGCTGAAGTCGGGTGCGTCGGGCTTGCCCGGGGCTTGGGGAACGATGCCCATGGCCGACGGGGTGACCAGTTCGGCTGGGGTGGAGCCGATGCACACGGCCACGTCTTTCCAGCCGCGATGGGTACCGCCCGGCTCGTTGAGATTCCAGATCCGCACGCCGGCGATCGTTCGCCGCCGGCCCAGGTCGAGAACGATCGAGGCCGGCTTGTCGACCGGATGGCGCCACATGGCCTTTCGGTCCGACGCGTTCCACACGCCGTCGAGCACGGCCGCCGCGGCACCGTCCCTTGTTTGCCCACCGTAGCCGACAATCCGGATTCCCAACAGCGGCTCGGCGGGAATCTGCCGCGTGGTAATGGCCAACCTTCGCGCGGCCGCGGCGGCGGGGCCGGGCGGGTCCGCGTTGTCGGCGGCGATGATCTTCGACAGACGCTCCGGCAAGCTGCTGAGCTGTTTCCATTGGTCGGCCGTGAGTTCGCCTTCCAACCCCCGTCCGGCAACCAGATCGTGTTGGTGATGCACGGCCACGGAATGACCGGCCGCAACCAGCGCACCGGCCAACTCCGGCCCGTCGCCGGCGATCATCGGCAGCAACGCCACGACGGTCCGCCGCGGCGGATCGACGCCTACGGCCAGGGCCTCCAGCGCGGCGATACGCTGGTCGGGGTTGTCGGACGCCAGCGCCAGCGTCAAGAGCGGCTCGCCGGCGCCGGGGCTGGTGATTCGCTCGATGACACCAATCGCGTCCGGCCAGTTCGCCGCTTGCTCCGCCCGGGCGAGCACCTCGACGGCGATCGCCGCCACCTCCTCCGGCGGACCGATCACCAGAAGCGTCTCCAGGGCGTTCTTGACCAGCAGCGGATTCTCGTCGCCCACGGC
>JABMRP010000569.1 GCA_013202535.1 Planctomycetota bacterium | reverse complement strand
GTGTTTCCCGGAAACACCATGGCACCCACTCAGGCCGGAGCCATTTCGGCCAACTCCTTGGCCAGCCGCTTTCGGGCAACGTGCAAGCGGCGCTTGATCGTGCCGATGGGCGACTCAAACTCGTCGCTCATCTCGGCCAGCGATCGGCCACGGAAGTAGAACGCCTCCAGCGTGTGCCGATCCAGCGGGCGAAGCTGATCCAGTCCCTCGTGGACCTGATCGCGCCGCTCGCTTGCCAGCACCGCCCGAAGCGGCGTCTCGTACTCGATACACGTGGCTTCCAGGGCCTCGCTCGGCAACGTCATCGCCGGTCGACGCCGCACCAGACGGTTGATCGCCATGCGGCCGGCCATCGATCGCAGCCAAGCGCCGAAACAGCGCGGATCGCGCAACTGGCCGATCTTCCGCATCGCGTGGACAAACACCTCCTGGCACAACTCCTGGGCCTCCGCGTCGTGACGCAGCCGCCGGAAAACCGTGGCGTAAACCACTCCCTGGTAACGCTCGGCCAACTGGCCGAACGCCTCGCGATCACCGGCCTGGGCCGCGCGCACCAACTCCTCCGACGGGATCGTTCGGGGCGGGGTGTATACTTCTTGGATGGACATCGTTGACTCTCCTGGCATTGCAGACCGCTGTGTGCATTGGGACCATGCGTGGGCGACGGCTTCCCGTTTTGGGAGATAAACTCCCGCGAGGTCGCCGCGAGGGGTAAGGCCGATGACCGCTATGCGTGGAATTCACCGAGGACACGGCGAAAATCGCGGAAACGGAATCGGGGGGCCGTCGGAATTCGAATCAGTCGCGATTCAATTTCCGTCGACCGGACTACCCAACCCTCGTCCCACCGGACGCACGGCAAGGCGCATCCACGGCAATTGCCGGCCTATGGGCCGGTTTGCCGCATGCGTCTCGGCTCGATACCGCCCGGCGTGGCGCTGGCGCCATGTCGGGTGATCGGCCGTCATGCGTCGGGCATGGGAAGCACAAAGAAACCGCGCTTTTTCCACAGGGCGCAGACCATACGTACCGATCACGACGTTGCGCTTGTTCAGCGCCGAACGGACGTCGAATCGAGAATCGATGGTGGAGCTAATTAGGTTTCGCACTGGAAACCCCCTGCGCCTTGCGCGGTTAAGGAGAAAACGATTGTCATCGTGGATCGCGGACAACAGGCCAAAACACCTAGTTTTCCGCGAGTCCCTGTTCATACTACTCTGCCACCGGCAGTTCGTCCCGTCAAGTTCTGCAACCGGAGAGAGCCCCCCCGGAAGAGTGCATCGCGAGCGCTCACTGCCAGGCAGTGTAGTATAAGATGCTCATTCGGCACGATTTGTTCGCGCAAATCCGAAAAAATCCCAAAATTCTTCCGCTATTCGGCCGCCCGTTGGTTTTTCTGTCAGCCGGGACATCGCTTCTGGAAGCAGGATTCTCATCAACGGGCGACTAGACCCGTGCAACTCCGCTCGGCTCGCGACAGTTGTCCCGGCGGAATCCAGAATTTCCCCGCTGGCGGGCAGGTTACACCGTCGAGGTGTCGTCTCCACGGCCCATGGGCGATTCCCCTTCCCGAGCCTTTGGGAAAAATCCTGTGAATCCCCCTCTAACTTCGTTGACATCCCACCCCCGGCTGACTATGCTGAGCCCGTTGGCATAAGAAGCACAATCCAGGCATTTTTTGCGCAAACCCCATGGGTAAGGAGGGGCAAATGAACTCTCGGTCAATCAAAGCTCGCCGGTTGTTTCACTCGGCAAACGCGGACCCCACACCAAGGCGATTGTCCCAAACGGTCCGCTCCCTCGGCCTCCGCCGCCCGCTGCGCATCGAACCGCTGGAAGAGCGCCGGTTGCTGGCCACCGGGCTTTCCGGCATCGTGTTTGAGGATTTCAACGGCGACGGCGTGTTTGGCGCCGCTGAATCGCCGCTTTCCGGTTGGACGGTGGAACTCGATGGAACCGGCTTGAGCACGCAAACCGACGGAACCGGGGCCTACAGTTTCACCGATCTGACGCCGGCCACGTACGACGTGCGCCTGGATCTGTTGGCCGGCTATCGGCAGACTGTCCCGGTCGGCGGAGGGATGCATACGGTCACGCTCAATACCGACGATCAGGCGATCGATCTGGACTTTGGCGCCCAGTTGAATGCCCCGCCGACCGCCCGCAATGACGAATATACGATCAACCGCGATACTCCCTTTTCGATCAACTCCGCGGGCGGCGTTCTGTCCAACGACGCGGATCCCAACGGTGATGCGCTGGCGGCGATTATCGGGGTGATTCCCGCGCACGGAGCATTGACGCTGGCCGCCGACGGGTCGTTCGTCTATACGCCGGATCAGTACTACGTCGGGCTCGACAGTTTCACCTACACGGCCAACGACGGCATGGCCGATTCTGAAGTGGCCACCGTGGCGCTGGAAATTGTGCAGCCCGGCGGCAACACGCGGGCCAGTGACGACTTCTACTCGATTGAACTCGGCGGAGAGCTCGACGCAGGGCTAATCAACGGCAATTTCGAGTTGGGCGACCTGACCGGCTGGACCATTTACACAACCGCCGGCGGCACGCTGGGTGGGGCCGGTTTCCCCGACATCGTCGGTTACGACACCAACAACGATCGTGTGGCCACCGAGAGCTTTCAAACCATGGTAGGCAACGGCGGCGGGGGGATCTATCAGAACATCTACCTCAACGCCGGCGAAGTGATGGTTACCGCCAACGTAGCCGTCGATTCCCAGGTCGATCACCCCGAGGCTGGCCTGTTCGAGTTGCTGGTCGACGGGACGGTCGTGGCTAGCTACAATTTCGGTTCGATCACCGCCGACGAACCGGAACATGTGTCTCTCGGCGGCCGTACAACCGTCGCCCCGGGAGAGCACGATATCCGCGTCCGCATCACCCGCAGCGGCGCCAGCGCGTTCGGCTCCACGCCGTTTGGCTTCGTCGACAACGTGTCGGTCTACGGGGCCACGGGAAGTGTCTTGTCCAACGACCCCGCGGCAGCCACTGCGTCGGTCGCCCAACTGGTTACTCTGCCGGAACACGGCTCCCTGGATTTCGAGCCGGACGGCTCTTTTCGCTACGTTCCCGATCCGGATTTCTCGGGCGTGGACACGTTCGATTACAAGAATGTTGAGCCCGGCTACGGAATGACCCTTTACACCGTTGATCGGTTCAACGACAAGCTGTTGAAGATGGATTCGGTGACCGGGAACCTGAGTGTCGTCGGATCCATCGAGCACGATATGCTCGGCGTCGACATGACCTATCACAACGGCGTCCTCTACGCGCTGAGCTCCGGTAGCGGAATCCGCGAATTGGTCACCATTGACCCCGCGACGGGGAGACACATCGACGTGGTTCCCCTGAACAGCCAGATTGACTACGCGGGGCTCACCGCACTAGAGGACGGAAGACTGGCTACGCTGATCAAGACGAGCCAGGGGCAGAGGCTTATCGAATTGGACCCTGCCACGGGCCAGACCGTCACGACCTTGACCAGTATCGAAGACGGATTCAACTGGGGAATGCAAGCAGTGTCGTTGGACGCGCAGGGCAGGGTCCTCGGCACTTGGCTCTACTGGGAGGCCCTTAGAGTATTTCGCTTGTCCATCGACCCGTCGGGCTTTAGCTTATTGGGCGGATCTTACCCGCCTCCCCAGGGTACCGGTGATTTTGGGCCTGCATTGAGTGATGCGACGTTGGTTGGTGAGGACCAGTTTGTTCTGCGGGCCACCACTCAATACCTCCATCGCCTAAACACCTACGCGGACGGGTACGACGTCACGCTGGACGACGTCAACCTGTCGCCCACCGGCGACACCCTCAGCGGCCTGGCTTACGCTCCCGAATTCGAGACCAACACCGCCACGGTGACGATCTCGGTCACAGTACCGCCGCCGACAGCCACCGACGATACGTACACGACCGACGAGGACACGACGCTGGTGGTCGACGCCGCGGCCGGACTGCTGGATAACGACACCGATCCACAGAACGAGCCGCTGGAGGCCGTGCTTCTCGACCCACCGCAGAACGGTACCCTGCTGCTGGGCGCCGACGGATCGTTCACTTACGTACCGGACGAGGACTTCTACGGTCCCGATACGTTCACCTACGTGGCCAACAACGGCTCAAGCGACTCCACCCCGGCCACGGTCACCATCACGGTGGACCCGGTTAACGACATCCCCGTGGCGGTCGACGACGATTTCTATTCGGTTATCGAGTTCGAGACGCTCACCGTCGACGTCGCCGGCGGCGTGCTGGCCAACGACACCGATATCGACAACGATCCGCTGGAGGCGATCCTCGACGTCGGTCCGGCCAACGGCACGCTGCAGTTGAACCCGGACGGGTCGTTCGTCTACACGCCCGACAGCACCGGGTTCCTCGGCTTCGATACGTTTACGTACCTGGCCAACGACGGCACCGACGACTCGAACATCGCCACGGTTTCCATTGAGGTGATCGAGCGGACGGCCCCCTTTGCCGTCGACGACGGACCCTACGTCGTGGCCGAGGACGACACGCTCACTGTTGACGTGGCGACCGGTCTGCTGGAAAACGACAGCGACCCGCAGGGCAATCCGATCACCGCCGTGCTGGACGTCGGCCCGCAGCACGGCACGCTGCAACTGGACCCCGAGGGGTCGTTCGTCTACCTGCCCGACAGCAACTACGTTGGTCCCGACTCGTTCACCTACACCTCCAACGACGGGTTGGAGAACTCCGAGCTGGCCACCGTCACGCTGGAAGTCACGCCCGTGGACGACGCGACCATCGCGGTGGACGACGATTATACGATCGACGAAGACACGACGCTGGTGGTCAACGTGGCCCGGGGTGTGCTGGACAACGACGAGGAAGTGGACGGCGACCCGCTGGAGGCGATCCTCGACGTCGACGTCGAGCACGGCACCCTGCAGCTTGCCCCCAACGGTTCCTTCAGTTACCGGGCCGACGAACACTACTACGGCCCCGACTCGTTCACCTACCACGTCAACGACGGCCTCGGCGACAGTAACATAACGACCGTCGACATCCTGATCACGCCGGTCAACGACCCGCCGGTGGCGGTGCCCGACAGTGCGACGGTCGCCGAAGGGGGCACGATCGCCCTGCTCGACTCGGGCCAGGCCAGCGTGCTGGCAAACGACACGGACGCCGACCTGCCGGGCGATGTCCTGACGGCGGTGCTCGACGCGGACGTCGCGTTCGGCGTCTTGACCCTGAACGGCGACGGGACGTTCAGCTACACGCACGACGGGAGCGAGAACTTCGCCGAC
>JABMRP010000568.1 GCA_013202535.1 Planctomycetota bacterium | reverse complement strand
TCGGGCATGGTCTTGCCGGCGTATCGGTTCAACTCGTCCTGGTCGAATTCCGATTTCTCCAAGACGATCCGATCGCAACCGGGCTGCTCGACGATCAGGTTGGTGATCAGCTTGTCGCGTGTTCCCTCCTGGTGTTGCTGTTGCCGGGAGTGCAGGTCGCGGGTGTTGACCATGGTCAGGGGCGTGGCTCCCAGGCCTTCCTTGCCCAGGCTCTCGGCCAGAAGCTGGTCGTACCAGAGCCCGGCCGATTCCAGCGCCGATCCCCAGGTGGCCGTGACGCGGATATTCGCGCCGCGGAGGGTCTCCATCAGATGACCGACGCCGACGAAGTCCAGCACGGGATTCCGGCCCAGCGGCTCGTCGCAGAACCGGCGGTTCATCTCCGCGGCGCCGCGGAGCAACGCGACCACGTCCAACCCCATCGCAGCCGCCGGCACCAATCCCACGGCCGAGAGGATCGAAAACCGTCCGCCGACCCCGTCGGGTACGTCGAACACGCGCGGGCATCCCAAGGCCGTCGACAGATCGCGCAGCTTGCCTTGCCGGCCGGTCACCGGAACGATCCGCTCGGCAAGCCGCTTCGCGTCGTCGCCGCACGAGCGCCGGAGCGCGGCCAGGAACTGACGGAAGGCGACGGCCGTCTCCAGCGTGCCGCCGCTCTTGCTGATCACCACGATCCCCCAACTCGGGTCCACGTCATCGGCCGGCTTGTCCGAATCGAGCAGATCGAGCAGTCCGGCCGTGGCGTCGTTGTCGACGTTGTTGCCCTGGAAGTAAACGCGCGGTCGACCGGCTCGCTGCCCGCGGCTCAGCTCGTTGTGGTAGGGATGACATCGGGCCTCGACCAGCGCCCGGAAACCCATGTACGACCCGCCAATCCCGAGCACGACCAGCCGATCGACCTGTTCGGCCAGGGCGTTGCCGGCCGCGATGATTCGGCCCAGCTCGCTGGTGGGGCCGTTTTCGTCGTACTCGGCGAGCAGGCGGTTGGGAAGCTCGATAAACCCGGCGTCCAGGGGCACTTTTTCCGCGGGGACGGGCGCGCCGGAGTTGAACACGGCCGCGTCGGCCAGTACCTCGCGGCGGGCGTTCTCCAGCTTCGGGGCCAGCGTCTGGAAATCCTGCTCACGCAGGCCGGTTTCCGCGATCAGGACCCCGCTGGGGTCGTACGATAGCATCGGTTGGGTCATGGGGCACACTTCACGAGCACGGGGGACTGTAGATTGCGAGCATGTCGCTACGATAGACTCTAAACATAGCCCGCCGGCACCGCGACAACCAGGGGGGAGCGGCCTCGACCGCCCGGCCCGGGCCACTTGCCTTTGGCTGCGGTTTTGGTATCAAATAGGGTTTGCCGCATTGCAGATCACTCGACCCAGGACCAATCGACACAGAGGCCCCCTCAAATGGATATTCACGAACTGACCAAAACGCTCAAAACCTCCAACGACTCGAAGATCGTTATGCTCGTGGCCGACGGCCTGGGCGGCCTGCCCTTGGAGCCGGGCGGTCCGACCGAACTGGAAGCGGCCCGAACCCCGAATCTCGACGCCCTGGCCGTGCGTGGCACCCAGGGGATGTCGATCCCCATCAAGCCGGGGATCACCCCGGGCAGCGGACCCGGGCACTTGGGCCTGTTCGGGTACGATCCGCTGCAATACGTGATCGGCCGTGGGGCCCTGGAGGCCACCGGAATCGGCTTCGCCCTGCAAGACAACGACGTGGCCATCCGCTGCAATTTCTGCTCGTTGGATGCCGACGGTAACATCACCGACCGCCGGGCCGAGCGCATTCCCACCGAAGAGAGTGCCCCGCTGGCCGTCAAGCTTCGCGAGGTGAGTATCCCCGGGGTGGAGATCTTCGTCGAGCCGGTCAAGGAGCATCGGTTCGTGGTCGTCTTCCGTGGCCCGGGGCTAGGTGGCAAGGTGTTGGACACCGATCCGCAGAAGACGGGCGTGCCTCCGCTGGAGCCGGTGGCGACCGACCCGGGCAGCGAGAAGACGGTCGAGGTGGCCAAGCAGTTCCTGGTTCAAGCCCAAAAACTTCTGGCCGGCCAGCCCAAGGCCAACGGGCTGACCATGCGTGGTTTCTCCGAGAAGCCCGATCTGCCCACCTATGAGGCAGTCTACGGCGTGAAGGCGGCGGCCATTGCCGTTTATCCGATGTACAAGGGCCTGGCCCAACTGGTGGGCATGGA
>JABMRP010000567.1 GCA_013202535.1 Planctomycetota bacterium | reverse complement strand
GTCGTGGCCGACGGGATTCTTGTGCGCGTGCAGAAGGGAATGGACCGAACCCGGGCCGCGCTGGAGGCGGCCACGCAGCCGGCATGGCCCTTGCTGGGAGCCACCGTGATCGCCGTGATGGCCTTCTACCCGATCTACGCTTCCGATGAAGGGGCCGGGGAATACTGTGTGTCGCTGTTCCAGGTCGTGGCCATCTCGCTCTCGCTCAGTTGGGTCTTGTCGGTCACCATTACTCCGCTGATGTGCATCTGGCTTCTGCCCAAGGCCGATGCGTCGGGCTCGGGAGAAGCGAAGGAAGGGGCGTTTGCCGGAGGATTTCGCCGGATACTCGAGAAGGCCATCCGCTATCGCTGGCCCGTGATGGGGGCCTTGGCGGCAATACTCGTGGTGGCGGCGCTGGGATTCAGCTACGTGGATCGAACGTTCTTTCCAGATTCGGCCCGGCTTCAGGTGATGATCGACTACTGGGCGCCACACGGAACGCGAATTCAGACGGTCTCCGAGGATCTCAAGGCGATCGAGCACCACCTGATCGAAAACCCCGACGTGGCAAGCGTGAACACTTTTGTCGGCCAAGGCCCTCCCCGCTTCTATCTTCCCGTCGATCCCGAGAAACCGTACCAGTCTTACGGGCAGATCATCGTCAACATGAAGACCGCCCGCGGCCTGAACGCACTGATTCCCGAAATCGATGCCTGGGCGAAAGAGAACGTGGCCCAGGCGCGGACGGTCGTACGCCGTTACGGATTGGGGCCCAGCGAAACGTGGAAAGTCGAGGCGCGGATCAGCGGCCCGGCGGTCGCCGATGCGGACGAACTTCGCGCCATAGCCGCGAAGTACGTCGAGAAGCTTCAGGCTAGCCCGAACGCCAACGTCGTGCGTACCAACTGGCGCCAGCGGACCAAGAAAGTAGTGGCCGATTACGACCAGAACCGCGCTCGTTGGGCTGCCGTGTCGCGCGCCGACATCGCCCGGGCGACACGCCGCGGGTACGACGGAGACCCGGTCGGGCAGTATCGCGAGGGCGACAAACTGCTGCCGATCGTCCTGCGGCACGCAGAAACGGAACGCGCCGCGTTTGCCCGGACGATGCCCAACTTGCAGGTTCACCCCACGTTTTCGGCCGACACCGTCCCCCTGGCGGCGGTTACCTCGGAGATCGACATCGATTGGGAAGATCCGATTATCTGGCGCCGCGACCGGCGGCGAACGATCACCGTGCAGGCCTGCCCGTCGGACGGCGTGGCCGCCTCGGCGCTGCGCGATGACGTGCTGGCCGATTTCAAGGAACTCGAGAAGGAACTCCCGCCCGGCTATGCGTTGGAGTGGGGCGGCGAGTTCGAGAGTTCCCGCGATTCCCAGCAATCGCTCATCCCTGGAATCGTTCCCGCGATGGCCATCGTGGCGCTGATCATCGTCGCCCTGTTCAACGCTTTCCGCCCGCCGCTGATCATCGCCTGCGTCATTCCTTTTGCCCTGATCGGGGTCACGATCGGGTTGCTGGTTACCGGGCAACCGTTCGGTTTCCTGGCGCTGCTGGGGGCGATGAGTCTGGCGGGGATGATGATTAAGAACGCCATCGTCCTGCTCGATCAGGTCGATATCGAGAAGGCCGCCGGCAAGAGCGACTACCAAGCCGTCATGGATGCGGCCCTCTCGCGTCTGCGGCCGGTGGTGCTGGCCGCCGGCACGACCGTCCTCGGTGTGATTCCCCTGTTGCCCGACGTCTTCTGGGTTGCCATGGCGGTGACGATCATGTTCGGGCTGGCTTTTGGAACGGTCCTTACCATGATCGTGGTGCCCGTGCTGTATGCCATGTTCTTCCGCATTCCCTCGCCGGGGCCGGAAACGACCGACGCGAAAACCTGATTTACCCCCAAGCCGATTATGCACCGTCGTCGCTTCGACATCCTCCTGGGTTCCCTGATCCTGGTGCTGCTCTCCGGACCGATCGCGCAACTGGTCGGGCTGGGCGGACGGCCGCTGCTGGCGCAATGGACTATCAACGGCCTGTTCATTGCGATGTTGCTCTCGGCCTTGTATGCCGTTAGCCGGGAGCGACGCACCGTGTGGATTGCGATGTCGCTGGTCGTTCCCACCGTCCTTCTGAAGATTCTCAATATGATCGTCGACGCCACGGCACTGGTCGTCGTCGAGCATCTGTTGGAGATCGCCTTTCTCGGGTTTACGGCGGCCGTCTTGTTGCGATACCTTTTCCGGTGTAGTCGTGTCACGACCAACGTGATCTTCGCGTCGTTGTGCGTCTACCTTCTGCTGGGCGTATTGTGGGCGTTCATCTATTCGCTGATCGTCGTGGTGGAGCCGGGCGCGTTTGCCCTGCAGGTTGACGTAGACGAGCACGGCCCGGTGATGCG
>JABMRP010000566.1 GCA_013202535.1 Planctomycetota bacterium | reverse complement strand
ATCCAACAACAGAACCACTTCCCGCGGCATGAGTTCGGCAGTCTCGATCCGCCACTTCGGCTGCAACACCATCGCGAAATAGCCGTCGGACTCGCTGCGGTGTGTCAGTGAGGCCAACACGGTATCCTCCGATGCCAGCCGGTATTCGACGACGAAGTCCTTGTTGGGGATCGCCGTTTGGTTCTTCAATTGGATTTGGGCCTCGGTGGGCGACGGGTTTGTGACCTCCAGTTCGTGGGTCACTCCGGTGACGGCGCCGATGGGCATGGCGGCGTCGAGTTTGACAGAGATATGGACGTCGTTGCCGTTGCGCATACCCTGCGGAAGCGGTTGGGGGGTGATCCGTGAGGCATCAGGAACCTGATCCGTGTCGGGAGCCCAACCGCGGCCCACGTTGGGCCGGCCCAGCGGCTGACCGGGGATGTAGCGAGGGCCGACCACCATGGGAAACCGCAACACGTAGCGGTCGCCGTCGATCCGCACCGGATGCACGTACTCGATGTGCACCGTGACGGTCCCCTGCGACGGAATGTTGGCCACCGACTGGGTGAAGATATCCGGCCGCTCCTGCTCCAACAGTGCGGCCTTGCGGCCTTCGTCCTTTGCCCGTTGATACTCCTGCCGCGCCTCCTCTCGCCGTTTGACAACGCCGCGGACGATCTGCTCGTCGACTTCAAACCAGTAGCGGTCCACGGCAGCGTCCTCCGGCAGCGGAAAGACGTAGAGGGCTTCGAGCCGCTGCGGATAGGGGTTGATGAACACGTGCTCGACGCTAACCCGAGCCAACACGCCGGAGACCTCCATCTCGACCCGGGTCTCTTTCAGCACGAACTGGTCTTTCGCATCGGGCATGGTCTGTTGGAGCTGCCGAAAATCCGGCTCGGCTACCCGCATCTGGCCTTCGGTGACCGGGACGCCGCGAATCGTGGCGTAGGCGGCCAACGCGAACGACGGGTTCAATCCAAACGCACTGACGGCAACGACACACGCGTACAACAACGGTGCTCTTGTACATCTCATGGCACGATCCTCCTTCCGCCTCGGTCGAATGAACCGAAGCATTTCTGGGAAAGTCTCCGCAACCGATCCGGATCGCCCCCCCGGTGGAGAAGTCCGCCAAGGGATCGATCCGCCAAGAACAGAGGCTCCGTTGGCGATGGGATGTAACGCCAAGCCCAGGGGTTCGCTGAGGGCACCCAATCGCCCGATGGCGAACTGGTTAGGAGGGAAGAGGACAAGGACGACCGGAAAACTCGATTTCGGGGACTCGCTTCCGGACGAAGATCCATGGTGCTGGATCCATTTCGCTGCGGCCTGCTACCGCTCAGCGGCTCTTCATGTCGCAACTCAGGCCGCCGCTTGCGGGTATGTAGGCGTGGCGAACGTAATCGGCCACCATGCGGTGGGCACTGAACCGCCAGGCCAGCGAACTGATCGAATTCATCATTCGCTTGATCCATTGCTGCGGCAGTCCGTCGACGTCCCGGTCGTAGTACGACGGGATGACCTCTTCTTGCAGCACGCGCTGCAGGTCGGCCGCGTCGCGGGCGTCGGTGATCGCATCGTCCACGTGATGGCTTCCCTTGCCGATGGAGAACCCATTGGAGCCGTCGTAGGCTTCCGCCCACCAACCGTCGAGAACGGACAGGTTCAATGCGACGTTGAGCACCGCCTTCTGACCGCTGGTTCCGGAAGCTTCCAGAGGACGACGAGGGTTGTTCAGCCAGACGTCGACGCCCTGAATCATGTGTCGGGCAACGTTGATGTCGTAGTCTTCCAAGAATGCAACCCGCCCGGCGAAGCGGGGGTCATGTCGAAGATTGGCGATCTTCTTAATAAGCTGCTTTCCCGGCTCGTCGGCCGGATGGGCCTTGCCGGCGAAGATCAATTGCACGGGCCGATCGGGATCGTTCAACATCGACACGAATCGATCCGGATCGGACAGGATCAGGTCGGCCCGTTTGTACGTCGCAAACCGCCGACCAAATCCGATCGTGAGAATATCAGGGTCGAGCATGTGGCGGGCGGCCTCGATGGCTTCCTCACTTTCGCCCCGACAGCGGCGATCGCGACTGGTGCATCGGCGCACGAACGCCAACAGCAGATTCTTCAGCGCGTGGTGTGTCTCCCACAATTCGCCCGGATCGACGTCGTGGATGCACTGCCACACTTCGGACTCACCCATCCGGTCGTACCAATTCGCGGGGAAATGACGGTCGTAGCGGTGTTGCATTTGCCAGGCGAGCCAACTGCGGACATGTACGCCGTTGGTGATGTGGCCAATGGGAATCTCCTCCGTGGAGCGTCCCGGCCACAGCGAAGTCCACATGCGGCGAGAAACGTGGCCGTGCAGCGAGCTGACGCCGTTGGCCCGCCGCGAGAGCTTCAGTCCCAGCACGGTCATGCAGAACGTCTCCTGGCCGTTGTGCGGATCCACCCGGCCGAGGCCCATCAGTTGGTCGAAAGAGATTCCCAACTCGTCGCGTAGCGGACCCAGGTATTCTTCGATCAGTTCGCCGCTGAACCGATCGTGGCCGGCGGGCACGGGCGTGTGGGTCGTGAAGGCCGTCTGCCCGGCGACTTGCTCCAGCGCGTCGTCGAAGCTCATGCCGTCGTTTTGCATCCGCTGACGGACGACTTCCAGGGTGGCAAAGCCGAGGTGTCCTTCGTTGAGGTGATAGGCGCCCGGCGTGATCCCCAAGGCTTCCAGGGCACGAACACCGCCGACACCGGCCACCAGTTCCTGGCGGATTCGCGTGCGATGGTCGCCTCCGTAGAGACGCGAGGTCAGTTCGCGGTCTTCGGCATTGTTGCCTTCCACGTCGCAGTCGAGCAGGTAGAGTTTGACCCGGCCGACACGCATCAGCCAAACCTTGGCCAGCAACCGTCCGGAGCGGGTATGGATTTCAACGGTCACCGGCTCGCCGTCGGGCCCCAGAGCCGGTTCCATGGGAAGGTTCTCGACCTTGGTGTCGAAATAGGCTTCCTGCTGGTAGCCGTCCATGTCCAGATGTTGTTTGAAATAGCCCTGATCGTAAAACAGGCCGACGGCGACCATGGGCACCCCCAGTCCGCTGGCGCTTTTGATGTGGTCCCCCGAGAGGATTCCCAGCCCGCCGGAGTAGATGGGCACCGACTCGTGGATGCCAAACTCCAGAGAGAAGTACGCCACCGGTTGGGAACCCAACACACCCGTGTTCGCTTTGGCCCACGGCGTCGTCGTGGAGAGATACTCCTTCAGGCAGCGATAGGCCTGGTGGATCCGGCTTTGCAGCACGAGTTCGACGGCCCGAGTATGAAGCTGCTCCGGCGTGAACTCGGACAGCAGGGCAATCGGATTATGATCCAACGCGCGCCACCGGACGGGGTCAAGATCCTGAAACAGCGTGATCGTTTCCGGACTCCATGTCCACGACAAGTTCCTGGCAAGCGCCATGCACTTATCATAGAGCGTTTCCGCCCGGGGCGAAGTCTTTCCCGGTGCCCGTACGCTCGCAACGGGAGCCAACGTCGAGATGGGGGCATTGGCAATAGGGGCATTGGCACTTGTGGGAGTCGCGGAAGCCATGCTTGTCTCCTTGGCTGAAGTGGTCGTGCGGCCGGACAAGAAAAGCTTCGGCCTAGGAACTGTATAGGTCACGCCGATTGCCTTGGCAACGTGTTTGGCCGGACCATCGTCGGTGTCCCTTCATGGATCCCACCGCGGCGAGTCGGATTCACCGCTACAATCCGCACAGAACGACACGTTGCGGTGTTCCTAAGCTCCTCGGTATGAACCGCGACCTATATCCATGGTGGAGCCCCAGCGTTTGGATCCTGTCCGTCATTTCCCGATTTCCGAACCGCCGATCACCGTTGTTCCCTCCGACCAGCCTTGTTTCTCGAGGAATTGAAGTATGAGCATCGAAAATCTCGACAAGATCTTCAATCCCAACCGCATCGCGGTGATTGGCGCGAGCGATACGCCAACCAGCGTGGGTTATACCCTACTTCACAATCTCATCGGCTCGGGGTTCGGCGGGGTTGTCTATCCGGTCAATCCCAATCGCGAGTCGGTCCAAGGAGTCCAGGCCTACAAGGACGTTGCCAGTTTGCCGCATACACCGGATCTGGCCGTCATCTGCACGCGCGCCCCGACGGTCCCGGGGATCGTCAGGACTTTGGGGGAGGCGGGCACTCGCGGCGTCGTGATCATCTCGGCCGGGTTTC
Source organism: Planctomycetota bacterium (assembly GCA_013202535.1). Taxonomy (GTDB): domain Bacteria; phylum Planctomycetota; class Planctomycetia; order Pirellulales; family Thermoguttaceae; genus JABMRP01. Next base: position 249 of record JABMRP010000566.1, on the reverse strand, counting down.
GAGAAATCGGCCCCGAGGGTAGGGATCTGGAGCGGCAGATCCTCGAAGAGCAGCGGAAGTTCGAGGGCATGAGGATCATCGGGCCAAACTGCCTGGGAATCATCGTTCCCGAAATCTCCTTGAATGCCAGCTTCGCCGCGACCACCCCCAAGGCGGGACACATCGGCTTCATCTCACAGTCGGGAGCCCTTTGTACGTCGGTGTTGGATTGGGCCATGGAAGGAAACGTCGGCTTCTCCTACTTCATCT
>JABMRP010000565.1 GCA_013202535.1 Planctomycetota bacterium | reverse complement strand
TCTCCATCTCGATGGCAAGCGAGGTGCTGTCCATGATGACGAGTTCGTCGCCCGGTTTTTGCTGACCGGGAGGACCGCTGGGGCCGGACACCAAATCGCCGTGCTTGACCTTGACGTCGATCACCACGCCGTTGACCCCGGCGAACACGTCCTGCCGGTTTACGGGTTCCAGAGTGCCTTTGCTCTGAAGCTCGAAATCGGCGGGTACGATGAACAGGGTGACCAACAGCGCCACGAGAACGACCAGCGCGGTCAGCGTCTTGGGGAGATTTCTCGCTTTGGTCAACACCCGCGACTTGCCCAGCAGCCGCCAAAGGGGCATCAGGAAGAGGCTGTGATGCTCCAAGGCGTTGGCCATGGCCGAGGAGCTGTGCTGCGCGACCACGTTGACCCGCTGCATCATGCTCTCGGGAATGCGGGCGTCTTCGATCTGCTCGACGATCACCGCCCCGATCGCCTGTTGATTCTTTTCGTCCTGCGCATCCTGATCGTCGACGTCTTCGCTGTCGGCCGTCTTGGGGCGCATCAGCGGCAGGACGGCGACCGTCTTGGAATGCGACTCGTCGACATATTCCTGCACCGCATCCTCGACCTGGGGGGCCATGTCGCTCGTGTCGCCGGTGTACCAGACGGGGTCGCCGGTGGCCACCACGGCGCTGGCCAACCGAGCCAACAGGGTCACCACGTTGGAACGCTTGTCGAATACGTCCTGCCCGCTGACCGCCTCGACCGTGCATCGCCGGCCCTTGCGAATCGCCACGCTCACGCGATCGCACTCGATCAGGCGACGCCCTTCGTTGGCGATCACGTAGGCCGTCTCGCTGGGGTCGAGGCTGGCGTGGACGGCGCGGGTAAAGTCTTCGAGCTGTCCCCAAAGGGCCTGTCGATCGGAATAGTGTCGCAACTGGCGGGTCTTCAGGTACTCACCCGCGATGTCGCACATCTGCAACACGAATCGGAGGTACCCACGTTGGGTGGCCGGAGCCGCGTCGCCGCGCTGGAAAATCTCCAAGACGCCGACCGTTTCCTGGTCGGTTTGCAGCGGCCCGAGTACCAGCAGGAAGTCGGTGGGGTTGGCGGCCTGTTCGTCGTCGCCGGCCCCGGAGTGGGGTGCCACGAGCAGCCCCTCGCCACCGGTCATCACTTTCTGCAACAGTCGCCCGTGACGCAACTGTCCTTCTTCGTCCTCGTGCAGGCCGGTCTGCTGGAGGTTGACCTGGTATTGAAGATTCAGCCGCCCGTCGTCGCCCATCACCCAAACCACGCCGCCAACGGCCGCCAATGCGGAAATCACCCGCGGCAGGAATTCCCCATGAAATTCCTCCGGCGACGAATCGCTCTTGGCCAATTGCGCAATCTCGCGCACCAAGCCGCGAATCTGCTGCTTGGTCTCTTCGATCAGTTGCGGGTCGGGGGACGGTTCGGTACTCATGCAGGCGGTGGATCCGGAGTTTCGATGGGAATTGGGCATGAGATGCCCTATACGCATTAGATCGGTTTTCGGCCAATCCTAAAAGGGTACCACATTTGCATAAAGGAGGGCGGCCCGCCCGGTAACTCCTGTCCCAGCCTATCCAAACCCCCTGTTTGTCATAACCGGCAGTGAGAAAGAGTGGAAAGAACGGCCAGTTGCTCCACAGTTCCCGTGAGGTATCCCCGGGGACCTCGAGCGTATCGATTTTCTCGGCCAACTCTTGCAGCAAATGGGGGAACATCTCCGGAGGGTAGTGCCCGTCGCCGCGCGGAAAAGGGGGCTGGAACGAGTCGTCATTGACCGCTTTCTCGCGAGGGAGTAGCTTGACGGCATGCCTCGACCGCTACGTGCTATTGCCGTCGACCGAAAAAGACTCCCGCCCCTTTTTCGCCCCCGAAAAACGGCACCGTCTCTGATGGGTGGTAGGATGGTGCCGGGAACCCGTCCGCCATTCACAACCGTTCATGATGGGCAAGAATGCACAGCGACGAAGAGCTGATGTCGGAAGTGGCTCAGGGCGATTTGGCTGCCTTCGAGGTGCTCGTGCGCCGACATCAAGCCTCCGCCTGGAATGCCGCATTCCGCCTTTTGGGCAACGTAGATGACGCGGAAGACATTGCCCAAGAGGCCTTCCTA
>JABMRP010000564.1 GCA_013202535.1 Planctomycetota bacterium | reverse complement strand
GCTTGCCCGCCCTTGCCGTTATGCCGGGTGCCATGGGCGGCTTGCCCGCCCTTGCCGTTGCGGATACGATGATTTCCATGTCACCAGCAGACGCCCATCGCCGAAAGATCAAGCACTACCACGATCTGGCCGATCTGCACGAGCTGACGTTCTCCTGTTACCAGCGGATGTCACTGCTGACGAACGACAACTGGCGGCGACTTCTTGCGGAGGCGATCGGTCGGGCTATGTTGGGTCACGATTTTGCCCTGGTGGCTTTTGTGTTTATGCCCGAGCACGTGCATCTGCTGGTGTATCCACGAAACGGGGTTGCCGCCCCTGAAGATATTGCCGCGCTGCTGGCGGCGATCAAGCGGCCGTACTCGTACCGGATCAAGAAGATTCTCGCCGACAGCCGCAGTCCGCTGCTCACGAAACTCACCGTCCCGGACAAACGCAGGGGCAAGGTCTTTCGTTATTGGCAAAAAGGTCCCGGGTACGATCGCAACCTCAATAGCGAAAAGGCCGTGTTGAGTTCGATCAACTACATCCACAATAATCCGGTCGCGCGAGGGCTCTGCCAGCAAGCCACCGAGTGGCGATGGTCGAGCGCCCGGTGGTATGCGAGTGATCGGCAAGTGGTCGATGAGGCCTTGCCGAGAATCCAGGGATTGCCGGCCGAGTTCTTCTGAGGTGCGGCCGGAAGGAGGAGGCGACGCGGTCACGCACTTCAGCAAGGGCGGGCAAGCCGCCCATGGCACCCGAATTGCCATGGCACTTCAATTGCCCATGGCAACCCACCCGCTCAATCGACCGCCGGCGGTTCGTACTCGAAGTCTTTCCAGACCATGGCGCGGCGCTGGAAGGGTTCGATGCGGAGCATGACTTCGCCGTTCTGGAAAAGACGCACCGTGCCGTTGCTCTGGCTGACGGTGACCGAGATGGCCTTGGTCGCGCGGCTGATCGCGGCGGCGGCCCAATGGCGGGCGCCGAGGCCCTTGGAGAGGGTGATCTCGGCGGCCGGGGCAGCCAGAAATCGGCAGGCCGCTTCGACCGTGCCGTCGGGCCCGACGATAATCGCCCCGTCCATTTGGGCGATCTCCTTGATCCCTTCCCGCACCCGAGGGTCGTCGAGATTGCGCTCCTTGCGGCTGTATCCCTTGACCGGATCGAACCCCAGCGAGTGGCTTCGGGTCGTTACATTCCGCGAATCGCCGACGACAAACAGCGTGCCCACCGGTTTGCCCTCGCGGCCTTCGCGGCCGATCTCGACGGCCAGATCGACGACCATCTTGAGCGTATCCAGGGGCACCCGGGTTTCGAGCTGTCGCAGGTCGCGAGCGGTGAGCCGGTTGAGACGTTCGCCCAGCCGGATCAGGCTCATCGAATCGATACTATCGGCCTCGAAGCCGCTGTACAAGGCGATGACGCTGTGGCCCGGCGCCAGGAGGTCGTCGGCCACGGCCTCGAGCAGGGCTTGGGTGAGTTGTTCGTAGACGGGATTATCGCCCATCTCCAGGGGGACTCCGGCGATGCCCGCCTCCTTGGCCCCGGCCAGTTCCTCGGCCGATTCGGCGGCCACGAGAAGTTGCGTTTTGCCGGCCATTTTCCCCAGCAGCTGCCAATCGGCCGGTCCGTCGAGCAAGAGCAAGACCGCATCCGCCTCGGTCAGTTCGGCCAGGCGAAAGGCATTCTCGTAGAGGGTCTTGAATCGCTCGGTAAATCGCAGCATTTTCGGTCCGTCCTTGGGGGGGCGGGTTCCCTTCCGGCCGACTCCATCGCTCCCGCGCTTGGCGTGCCGAGAGCGTTGACGATCGTCGGTGTGCAGGTCGTGCCACTGTTTTGCCGGGGGAGTCATGCGAGGCGTCTGGTGCTTCCTGCTCATGCTTCAACGCGGTAATTGCCGCGTCCATGACGGCCCGTTCAAGTCGTCAGTGGCCCTATAATACGGGTTTTTCGCCGCAAAAGCAACGGGAACCGTTCGCCCGCGCTGGCCAGGGGCGCGGACGCGTGCCGTGAGAAATGGCGGCGTGTCGGTTCACAGAGGGTTCGCGTTGCGCGGCCGCTCGGCCAGCGAGGCCGCCGGGCGCGGATCTGGTTGCCTGGCTTGGACGTACTGGCGCCACTGGGCCACGTCGCTGCCCAGATCGGCGCCGGTTACCTGGCCCAATGCCACGGTGGCCCGATACCGCAGGGCCGGGTTGCCGTCGTCCAGGGCACCGCCCAACGCTCCGAGGGCCGCCTGATCGCCGATATCGCCCAGCGCGCGGGCGGCGGCCAGACGGACGTCCAGGTTCGTATCGCTCCGGAGCGCAGCGCTCAGTCCCATGACCGTCTCGGAATCCGCCGCTCGACACACGCCTGACACGCGGCGATCTTCACATC
>JABMRP010000563.1 GCA_013202535.1 Planctomycetota bacterium | reverse complement strand
GCCGTCCGGGAATTCGTTGTCCGTGCCATCGGTCATGATCCAAGTGCGGCTTTGGACCTTGTCCCACTGGTTCAGGATATCGTCATTGCCCCAGGTGCTGCCGAGGTAGTTGTGGCTTCCCAACTCGCTGGCCTGGCCTGTGCCGACCGTTGAACTGGATACATCCTCGAAGCTACCGTCTTTCAGCAGGGGCGGGGGAGAGCCGGGTCCGGAGATGCCCAGGGCGGCGTATCCGGCGTCGACTTGGGCTGGGGTGGCAATGATCGTCGGCAGGTCCCACTTGTCGGCCAGGATACTGTTGATGCCGGTAATTTCGTCACCGGTCAACAAATCCTCGAAGAGAATCACCTCGGCGAAATCGCCGTCCCAGTTCCTCCCGCCGATGTTCCGGTCCCAGCCGATACGAACCTGCTGGGAGGCCGCGGTGTCGAGCGTCTTCGTCACCAGCTTGTGCGTGGCCAGTGGGGCAAACGAAGTGCCCGCGGTCCCGTTGACGAAGAACGTGCCGTCCGGGCCATCCCACGCTGAGTCCAAGCTCGATGTACCCATATTGGCTTGCACGATGTACGGGCAGCAGCCCGACGAGGCGATGGCCGTATTCCAGTTCGGGAAGGTGGCCCCCTGGGTGTTGTTGAGCACGCTGAATACGGTTTGGAAAGACAGCGAGCCGGGCGTGTCCATCGCATCGGCGGTGAACCGCACCACGGGCCGCCCGTTCAAGCCGCCGAGAACAACAGCCGGGCCGTCGCCCAGCACGAGCGACACGTCGTTGCCTGCCGGTGATCGGTCCGTCCACGTCGCCAGATTCGCCTGGGCGGTCGTAAACTGGTCGGCGTCGAGCCACAGGAGCGGTGCACCCGTAGCGGAAGAACAAAGCAGCACGCAGATGCCGCAGAGAACAGCAGCCGTCAGCATCTTGAGTTGAGTCATTTTAGGCGGATCCCGTGGAGAAGAGAGGAAAGAAAAGGCGACTTCTACCGTCGGCAGGCAGGCAAGCCATCCGCCCGCCAAACATCATTCTACCCACCAATAGCCCGCCGGTCGCCGTTCAAGGGCCGGCCCATGCCAACGGACCAACGCAATCGCAGGGTTGAGTCTACCTAGCGGCGGCAACGATTGCAAGGAATTTCTGCCCAAAAAGAAAGGAATCGCAGAGCACTTGGGAATCGGCCCAAAGAGCCCCCCTCGTTAGGGCAATTGCGGTGGTTTCGGGACCACGACAGCATGAGATTCACACTTCAGACGTCGCCTGGCTCATCCCCAAGGACGGGGCATTGCGATGCAGTTCGCTATCCATACCGGCGGCCGCGCGGCAAAGTAGCGGAGTCTTCTACTCCGTGTGTCGTCGGCGCGCGTCGTCGGCGACACCCGGCTGCTGGTGAGGGCCGTCCTGGCGGAGCCCTTTGCGGCGAATCAGATCGAGACCGCCCATCGGTTCCGGCGGACGCGTGTGCGCCGGTTCGGCACCGGGAAGCGATTCGCGCCGCTGGTCCGGTGCCGTGCCTCCCAGCCACGGCCAGCGCAGCGCGGCGTTGGCTCGCCAGTAGGACCAGCGCCGGTAGAAAGAGCCGAGACACTGGCGCCGGAGCGCCTCGACGGCCTCCTTGCCAAGGGCGGCCGGAGCCGACGCATCTTGGGCGAGTGGATCTTCAAGACGATCGAACAACGGGGTATCCGGGTAAGCCGTGACCGGGTGAAAGTGGGCCCAGGTGGGGTTCAATCCGGCCGCGTAGTCGCCCACGGCCCGAACCGATTCGGCCGTATCGTCGGGGAAACCGATCTGGAAGTGGGCCGACGTGCGGATACCCATCCGGCGACATTGGGCGATCAATTCGCGCTGGACCCCGTCCTCCACAACCGGGCGACCGCGCCGCTGCAACGTCTGCTGGTCGGGAGTTTCGATCTCCAACCCCACACACACCAGACCCGCGCGCCGCAACACGCGCAGCAACTCCGCCGGCATGGCGTCGGCTCGAGTCTCAATCGAGAACTGAATGGACTGGGGCATGCGCGCGATCCGTTCCGCCAATCGGAAGCTCAGGTCGCGATGCTGTCCGAACAATGGATCGAGGAACCGGAAGGATCGAAAACCCCACGTCCGCACGCCGCGGCGAATCTCCTCGGCCACCGCCTCGGGATTCCGGCGGCGCACGCCGACCGGATCGGCCGTCCGCGGACAATCATCGCATCGGAGCCGGCAGCCGCGACTGCTCTCGATTGGTGCGGTGGGAAACTTCCAGAAATCGGTCGGGATGCGAAAGCGCCCGTGGGGCATCGTCGACCAGTCGGGCAGCGGAAAGGTATCCAGATCCTCGGCCCAACCCAAGGGCACGATCGAAGCGGGATGCCGAAGGACTTCCGCCAACTTCCAGAAGAGTAACTCCGCCTCGCCTCGCACGACGATGACGCCCAGTCCGTCGAACGCATCGGGCAACGCCGAGGCGACCCGACCGGCGACCAAAATGCGGGCGCCCGGGTTGGCCGCCCCGAGCCGGGCGATCATCGCACACTCGCGGCGTAGCGTGATCAGCGACGGGCAGAAGACATAGAGATCGGCCCCCCGCGTCAGCCGGTTTTCGGTGTATTGCACGCGATGGCCGAGCCGGGTGAAGACGGCCGCCAACTGGGCAAAAAGTCGGGTCTCCGGGAAGCGTGCTCGCCGCGAACCGCGGAGAAAGCGAGTTTCCAGACCGAATCCGGCCGCCCCATCCTTCCAGACCTCCGGCGCGCCCGTGCTGCAAAGCACCACATCCATCGCGGCCTCCTTTCTCGCCGAAGACGCTCAGTTCAACCGACTTTTTCCCAGGAGAGAGAACGGTCGGACTTCGCCGCCGGCGATTCAAGGCGTGGGAAGGGGATAATCGTCGGTTTTTCGTTGTCGTCGCGGGCCATCATCTGGATCTTGCCGCCGGGGAAAAGTCGATAGCTTGTGCCTCGCCAGGTGATGTGGCGGCCCAACAAGGCACCGAACAGACCGAACCAGTTGACCAGCCCGGCCAGCGGACCGGCCCAAATGTCGAACCGGCGCGCCGAGCGAAGTTGCTCCCGAAGCTCGGGGAAATACGTGCCTACCAGATCCTGCCGGATCCATCCTCGCAAGGCTCCCAGGGCGTACAGCATCAGGCCCACTCCCGCTGGAATCCAGGCCGATGCACTTCCCCGCGCCACCGCGACGGCCAGCCACGCCATGCTGCTCCAGAAGACCCCGGTGGCTACGGTTGCGGCCATCAGCGACCCAATCCACAGCCAGGGAACGTAAAACTTTCCGATGATGTATTGTCGCCGCAAGAACGAAAACATCCCCCCGAACGTATTGTCCACCGGCGAGGCGACCATGGCCGCCGGTTCAAACTCGACCCGCATTCCGGCGCGGTGCATCAGCCGCGTCACCATCAGGTCGTCGCTGAGTGTTCCCCGCCATGCCCGGCTGATCGCCAGCGAGTCGAACACCTCTCGACGGACTGCCCAAGAACCGCCCCATACGGCATAGTATCCGCCGGGTCCCAGGAGCAATCCCACGGAACAGTTGATGCTGTAGAGCACGTCGTTGGCCAAGCTGGAGCGGGAGGGGGCGAACCACCGATACCCGGTCACGGCGCCGACCGCCGGATCCCCCAGACGCAGGACCATCCGTCGCAGCCACTCCTTCCGCGGCCGGGCGTCGGAATCGACAAACGCCAGAATCTCCACGTCCGCGGAGATCGATGACGCGGCCACGCGCAGATTGTGGACCTTCTGGCCGCTCTCGCTGGCCAAGCCGGCAACCACCATCCGCGACCGGACCCCGCAGTGCTCGGACATCACCCGATCGATCACCTCGCACGCCGGATCGTCGTCGCTTTCGACGATGAACACGACCTCGTAGTGATCGTAGTCCTGGCAAAGGAGCCGGCGGAGGTTTTCTTCCAGGCCCTCGTCGATTCCTTTGCAGGGGGCAAACAGGGTCACTTTGGCGGAGGACCGGCCGACGTGTCGCTCCCGCATCCGGCTGCGCGAAAATCGCCGATTCTCCACCGTGTGCCAAATCATCAACACGGCTTGCAGAATGGCCAGGCCGGCGAATGTCAGATAGACGATGAGCGTCGGTTCCATGATCAGCCGTACACAATCCTGAGGACGTTGCACCGGGGCCGCAGTGTTGCCGCGCGCAGGCCAACGACGGAGAATAACGACCCCACCAAAGTGGGTCAAGGCGGAAACTTGGGATCCATGTCGCTACACAGGGGGCCGCTACACAGGGGGGCCACTATACAGGGGGGCCACTAAACAGGGGGGTGCGCCCTGGCGATATTGCCGGCAAACGGCATAATGCAGTGACGCAGACAGAATCATCAGAGATTGGAGCCAATGATCATGCATCAGCTTCTACGCTACGCGGCGTACGCGTGGGTCCTGGGAACCGCGATCTATGCCGGCCCCTCGGTGGCTGCCGGAGCGGACGTACCACATTCCCAGATGGTGCTCTGGTACCGCAAGCCCGCCGATCTGGCGAAATGGGAGCAGGCCTTACCGTTGGGCAACGGACGCCTCGGGGCGATGGTCTTCGGCGGCGTCGACACGGAACGGATCATCTACAACGAAGATAGCCTTTGGAGCGGGTGGCCTGAACCGGAGAACGACCGGGAAGGAGCCTACAACGCGCTGCAAAAGATCCGCGAACTCTTGAAAGAAAAGGGAGACCTGAGACAGGTTCACGAGATCGCGATGAAGGAATTCTGCAGCCTGTACGGTTATGGGAAACCCGACTTCGGCGCCTACCAATCCTTTTGCGAAGCTCAACTGGAATTCGCGCACGAACCGGGCGAGATCAGCAACTACCGGCGGAGGCTCGATCTGAGCAGTGCCACGGTCACCGTCCGCTACACGCAAGCCGGAGCGGACTATACGCGCGAGTACTTCTGCAGCCATCCCGACCAGGTGATGGCCATGCGATTCTCTTGCAGCAAGGCCGGGGCGATCAACCTGGCTCTGGGCGCTAGCAGTCTCCACAAGAACACCACCGTCACCGCCGGCGGCAACGAACTTACGCTCCGCGGGCAGGTCGAGACCGGCAATGTCGAACACCAGGGAACGAAGTTCGAGGCCCGGTGGACCGTCACGGCCCGGGGCGGGGAAGTGCTCGGCTCGGAAGACGGCCAGAAGCTCCTGGTCCGCAATGCCGATGCCGTCACGGTTGTCATGACCGGGACCACGGATTACCAATTGAAGTACCCTCATTACAAAGGAGATCCGCCCCAACAGCGTAATCGGCGGATTCTCGACGACGCGGGCGCCAAGTCGTACGACCAGCTCCGCGCGGCGCACCTCCGCGACTATCAGGAGCTGTTTGACCGGGTGGAGTTGAACCTGGGTACACCTTCCCGCACGACCTTGCCGACGGATGAGCGACTGCTGGCGTACAAAAAGGACCGTGGCGATCGGGGTTTGGAAGCTCTGCTCTTCCAATACGGCCGCTACCTGATGATCGCCTCGTCGCGGCCGGGGGGCATGCCCGCCAACCTGCAAGGTTTGTGGAACAACAGCAACCGTCCGCCCTGGAACTGCGACTACCACCTGGACATCAACCTTCAGATGAACTACTGGCCGGTGGATAGCTGCAATCTGGCCGAATGTGCCGAGCCGCTGGTACGGTGGGTGAATGATTTGGCCAAACCGGGAGCGAAGACGGCCAGAGTCCACTACCATTCGCGGGGATGGATCGCGCACATCGTCGGCAACGTGTGGGGGTTCACATCACCCGGCCCCGCTCGAGGTATCCACATGCTCGAGCCGGTAGGCGGCGCGTTCATTTGCCAAAACATCTGGGATCACTATGCGTTTACCCAGGACAAGGAGTATCTGGCGAAGACGGCCTGGCCCATCATCAAGGGCGCGGCCGAGTTCTGGGTCGACAACCTTCAGGAAGTCGAGGGCGGCTACCTGGCCGTTTCGCCCAGCTACTCGCCCGAACATGGCCCCTTGAGCGATGGAACTTACTACCAGACGATGATCGTCTGGGACCTGTTCACTAACTGCATTGAGGCCGCGGAGATCCTCAAGATAGACGCTGATTTCGCGCGCCAACTGAGAACCCTGCGCGATCGCATCCAGCCGCCGCGGATCGGCCAGCACGGCCAGCTCCAGGAATGGCGCGATCCGGAACTCGAAAAGAACGTCCAGACCGACCGGCACCGGCATGTTTCCCACATGTATGCCGTCTATCCCGGCAAGCAAATCATCCCCGGCCGCGACGATGCGCTGAGCGGAGCGGCGATCCAGTCGATGAAGTACCGGGGCGACGGGGCGACCGGTTGGAGCATGGGCTGGAAAATCAACATCTGGGCACGACTCCGCGACGGCGACCACGCCTTGCTCCTGGTTCAGAACCTTATCGCCGGGAAACTTTACACGAACCTCTGGGACGCGCATCCGCCCTTCCAGATCGACGGGAATTTTGGATATACGGCCGGCGTGGCCGAGATGCTGCTGCAAAGCCACACCGACGAGATCGTTCTCCTGCCGGCATTGCCCTCGGCATGGCCGGCGGGCGCCGTCAAGGGCCTGTGCGCTCGCGGCGGTTTTGAAGTGGACATACAATGGCAGGCGGGTAGACTGGTCTCCGCCTCGATTCGCAGCCGGCGTGGGACACACGGCGTCGTGCGTTACCGAGACCGCACGGTCAAACTGGATATGCAGCCGGGTGAAATAGTTAAATTCGATGCCGAACTGCAGTAAGGTACGAGGATCACATGAGTAAGAAAATCTTGGGTATCGTCGGCAGCTATCGCAAGGGTGGCACGATCGATTCGTTGGTCACCGAGGTCCTTGCCGCGGCGCAAGAACACGGCGCGGAGACGACGAAGATCTACCTCCTCGACCAGCGCATCGAATTCTGTACCAACTGCCGCCAATGCACGCAGCAGCCCGGTACCGAGCCGGGCGACTGCGTCCACGAGGACGACATGGCGAGCATCCTCGCCCAGTACGAGGGTTCCGCCGCGGTGGTCCTCGGCGCGCCGGTCAACTTCTTCAACGTCAACGCGATCACCCGCCGGTTCCTGGAGCGGTTGGTCTGCTTTACGTACTGGCCCTGGGGCGCGCTGGGCCCGAAGATGAGAAGGAAAGCCAAGACTCGCAAGGCCGTGCTGATTACCTCCAGCGCGATGCCCGGCGCGATGGTCCGGATGTTGACCGGCGCGCCGCGTGCTTTGCGTCTGATGGCCGCGACGATGGGCGCCAAGCCGGTGGCCACCGTGCTGGCCGGACTTTCGGCCAAGCGCCAGCAGAATTCCCCGTCGGAGAGGCTGTTGCGCAAAGCCCGCGCCGCCGGGCGAAAACTGGCGGGCGGTTAGTCCATCCTGGTAGCAGGCATACTCCGTGTGCCGTCCGCGTGCGAGGCCATTCAACACGTATACTCTTCACCCTGACACGGTCGACAACCGCATTTCGCGAAGCTACGGCAAACGGAGTGGAGACCGCCACGTCTTCCCCCCGGCGGGGGCAGATTGAGATCGCTCAATTTGCTTGACTTCTCTGCCCGGGCGATTACACTCGAAGTTACGCTGTATAGGTGGGCGGTCCGTCGTGGGCCGGGGCCTTGCGCGGCTACCCCTTGTCCGTTCGCTCGATCTCGCTGCAAGCCTATTGATTTGGAGATACCAACAATGTTTGCCTGCCGTTTGCACGCCCACTCGCTGTTCCTTGGCGTACCGCTTCTGTGCGTTCTCTTCTTGTCACTACCTCCTAGCACCGCCTCCGCCGCGCATGTGCTGTGGAACTACTCGGCAGCAGGGAACTGGAATGACGGTGGCAATTGGGCCGGCGGCGCAGTTCCGGGGTCGATCTCTACCGATTCGGCCGAGATTGGCCAGGGGACAGGCAATGGCGGAACAGCGATCGTCGACTCGGTCGTGCCCAATGTCTTGCGGTGGTATCTTGCCGAACAGTCGAGCGAGACAGGGACTCTGGAGATACGTCCCGGCGGATCGCTCACCAGCACCCAGAACAACACCCACTATGTCTCGGTCCGCGGGACCGGAACGCTCAACATGAGCGGCGGCAACTTGAATGTCGCCGGAGAGTTGCGGGTGGCTGGCATCGGCAGCGCGGCCCCAGGGCTTGTGAACCAGTCCGGCGGCAGGATCGAGTTGACCACGGCGGGCAGACACCTCCAGTTGGCCCACGACACCGGCAGTCAGGCAACATGGAATCTTAGCGGCTCGGCAACCGAACTCGTCGTCGCCGATGCCCTCGTGCTGGGCCGAAACGGCACCGGCATTTTCCGGCATAGTGACGGGGGGACGGTCAGGGCGAACCGCCTGTTCGTCAACCAATACGGCAACGGCAACGGCACCTACGAACTCAGCGGCGCGACCAGTTTGCTGGATATCGGCAACGTGATGTACGTGGGCTACCAAGGCACCGGCCTGTTCCAGCAAAGTGGCGGCCAGGTGACCTTGCCGAATGAACTCAGCGTGGGCGAGGGCAACGGCGGCAACGGCACTTATGAACTCAGCGGCGGGTCGGTGGCAGCCCGGCGGCTTTTCGTGGGCAACCTCAACGGCAGCACGGGAAGGTTTGTCCAGACCGGCGGAACCGTGACGACGGCCGGCAGCGATCCCGATCTAGTGCTCGCCAGACTGGCCGGTTCCCAAGGCACCTACG
>JABMRP010000562.1 GCA_013202535.1 Planctomycetota bacterium | reverse complement strand
GTGTTGTAAGAGGGCGGACGGCACACGGAGTGTGCCTGCTACTTGTGCCGGTTGTAACGAGGGCGACGGTTCGGACGACCCGGGTAAGAGTGCCTCAGCGGATCTGACGGTCCTCGGCCGACGGCCTTCGGGCGGCCATGCGTTCCAACAGGGTCAGGCTGGGCTGATGCTCCGGTTCCAGGGCCAATGCCCGGCGCAGGGTCGAGGCGGCCGCATGATGGTGCCCGGCCAGATGTTGAGCCTCGCCCAGGTGGAAGAGGATCTCCGGTGTCGGGTTGCCATGCGTGGCGGCGGTCGCCAAACGACTCGCCGCGTCGTCCCAGCGTCCCAGCGCCTTGTAGGCCAGGCCTTCGAGGAAGATGACTCGCCCGGGCGTTTCGCCCGGCGGATAGGTGTCGACCAGACTGTGCAGGGTGGCCAGCGCCCGTTGCGGCTGGTTGAGTTGCCGGTGCAATTCGGCGATCTCCAAGAGCATCGCCTGGTCGTTTGGCGCATAAGTCAGTGCCCGGTGGAAATCGGACAACGCCCGGCGGGGCTGCTCGTCGGCGCGCATCGCGCGCCCGCTTGCCATCCAGGCCGCCGCCAACTCGGGATCCAAATCGAGGGCCTGCTGGGCGTAATGACTGGCGGCGTCCACGTTTCCCCGGGCGAGCCACCACCGGGACAGTTGAACGTACACCGGGGCCTCGTCGGGGGCCAGTCGAACGGCCTCCTCGAGTTGTTGGATCGCCTCGGCCGAAGCGCCTTGATGCCAAAGTGTTTCGGCGTAGTGCCGGCGAGCTTCCGGATCCGTGGGACAGTTCTTGATCGCCTTGCCCAGCAAGGCCCGGGCCTCTTGCCAGTCGTTGCGTTCGATCGCGCCGATTCCCTGCTGCGTGTACTGCCGGCTGACGGCGACACTTTCCGGCGTCGAGCGATCCGAGCCAAAGAATTGGCATCCGAGCGTCGACACGCTCAGCAGACCCGCGGCACCCACCATGATCGTCGCGGCGCGCATGACCTGTTTTTCACCACCGGGGCTCGAAGAACCTGCCGCGTCCGCACGAAGACGGATCGGCACAAGTGGAGCACCGTATCAGAAGGGGGGGATTTCTACAACCCGTTTTTTCGGCAGTGTATCCCGAGAATTGGACCCTTGACGCAGACTATATGACCGCCGATCGTGAGTCGGTCACCGTACGGAGCCCGGCAGGGGGATTCTGGTCGGTGACCGTGTACCCCGCATCCACCGACCCGGTGGAATTGGCAAACGCAGTCGTTGAGGCAATGGGGGAAGAATACGCGGGCTTGGAGTCGGAGGAAGTCCGCGATGTTATTGCGGACCTGCCGCTGATCGGATACGACCTGGCGTTCTACTATCTCGACTTGACCAGCTCGGCCCAAATCCGGGCGATGCGAACGGAAGACGCGACCTATGCGGTCTTCTTCCAAGCAGAAGACCGCGAGTTCGATGCCATGGAGCAGGTCTTCCGCGCGATGGCCACCAGTTTGCTGCGCGAAGCCACGGGAAGCGGGCGTCGAGGTGCTTGACGGATAGATCGGGGACGCCGATTCTGCGGGTTTTCGTGGATGCCCCGGCTTTTCTGTTTTCGCCCAATTCTCTAGTTGCCGTGGATTACCATGCAAAATACCCCAAGTTTCGTGGACGATACCCTTGAGTAATAGTCGTTACGTTCGCTATACTTTGCGCAGATTGGGACGCGGTGGTTTGGTCGCCGGCCCAGGGCCGGCTCGGAGTGGTTTGGTTGCTGGCCCAGGGCCGGCTCGGAGTTGTTTGGTCGCCGGCGGCGAGCCGGCTCGGACAACGGATTTTCCAGCAGGAGGTGGCATTCGATGGCAACGGCAGACCTTTGTACACGAGTAGAGCAAATTGGGGAGACGGCCGGCGCGGCGTGGAACGTGTTGGCAATCAACGGGTCGCTGAGTATGGCCAGGTTGGTCAAGGCGGTCGGCGAACCCCGCGACGTCGTGATGCAGGCTCTCGGTTGGCTTGCCCGTGAAGAGAAAATCGTGATCGAAGACGAAGGCCGCTGCCGGATGGTCTCGCTTCGCT
>JABMRP010000561.1 GCA_013202535.1 Planctomycetota bacterium | reverse complement strand
GTCTACGTCGAGAAGCCGATGGCCCATTCGATCGAAGAAGCCCGGGTGATGACGCAGTTGGCGAAGCAGACCGGCCTGGTCACGCAAATGGGCAACAACGGTCATGCCGGCGAGGGCCTGCGACTCACTCGCGAGTGGATTCAAGCCGGAGCGATCGGCAACGTGACCGAGATTCACTGCTGGAGTGATCGTCCCGGACACTTCTGGAAACAAGGCCTCGACCGACCCACCGACACCCCGCCTGTCCCCGACGGTTTGGACTGGAATCTGTGGCTGGGCGGTGCCCCGATGCGTCCCTACCACTCAGCCTATCATCCGCGCGCATGGCGGGGCTGGATCGACTTCGGCACGGGTGCCCTGGGCGACATGGCGATCCACAACGTGGATCCGGCCTTCTACGCGCTGGATCTGGGGGCACCCGTGGCGACGGAAGCCACAACCAGCGAGCTCAGACCGGAATCCTACCCGCAGTGGAATATCATCACCTACGAGTTCGCGGCCAACGGTGATCAACCGGCAGTGAAGATCATCTGGTACGACGGTGGCAAGATGCCCCCCCACCCTCGCGATAGGGAAGGCGACAGTCCGCTCGGGGACAACGGTATCTACTTCGTGGGCGACAGGGGAACGATGGTCTGTGGCGGCTGGTCTGGCAGCCCCGCCCTATATCCGGCCAGTCGGCGCGGCGAGTTCGAGCTTCCCGAGAAGACGATCCCCCGTTCCAGCGGGCATCGCTCCGAGTGGATTCAGGCCTGCAAGGATCAGAAGCCCGGAGATGCGAAGGCCGGTTTTGCCTACTCGGGGCCCTTCACGGAAGCTCTTCTCGTCGGCAACCTGGCCGTGCTACTGCAGAAACGGATCGAATGGAATGCCGAGGAGCTGATCGCCACGAACGCGCCCGAGGCCGAACGGCTGATCCGCAAGAAATATCGCCAAGGGTTTGAAATCTGAGACCTATTTCAATAGAAGAGACTTGTGAGGCACCTATGTTCAGAACGACCCGGTGGCTCCCTGCCTTTGAGCCCGGCCGACTCGACTTCGTCGTCTCCGGCGAAGATGTTCAGACGGTCCTGTTCCACGGTTGCGGCTTGATCCGACCAGTGATTCCGGAGCGGATCGAGTTGGCTATTCTGTTTCTTCTGGCGATGATGGCAACCGTTGGCCCGGCGGCTGAACCGGTTGCGAAGCCCGCTTCGTCGGACCACGGTCAGCTTGTCGTGCGTCGCCAGGATTACGGCAAGTTCATTCCCAATCAGTCGGTGCTCAAGATGCCCTTGCGAATCGGCTCGCAGGATATTCCGCGCGGACTGGGATCGCATTCGCAAAGCGAGATCGTGGTGCTGCTTCCGGCACCCGGCGCTCGTTTTGAGGCTCAACTTGGCGTGGACCACAACCGCGACACCGAGGGTGGTAAGGGAAGCGTGGAATTCGTCGTCGAAGTGGGCGGCAAGGAAGTACTGAAGTCGGCGACGCTCCGCGGCGGAGACGAGCCGGTACGAATCGGGGTCGATCTCGATGGTGCCCGGAAATTCACGCTGTGGGCAACGGATGCCGGCGACGGCCGCTCTGCCGACCATGCGGACTGGGGCCAAGCGCGTGCGACGCTGGCCGATGGCCGAACGCTCTGGCTGGACGAGTTCGAAACGCACACCGCTGACATGATCGCCGGACCGGTGACCAACGCCCCGGAACCGGCTGGGGAAACGCCTTGGGCCACCGAGTCGGAGGTGGGCGAGCGGCTTGAAGCGTGGACGCTCGCCACCGACGACACGCAGTTGACGGTCGGCGTCAGTACCGATCACAAGCTGTGCCTGTTCCAGCTTGGCAACCTCACGACGGGCTGGAACTGGACCGCATCCCCCTCCGCTCTTCCGTTGCTGGAGCGTGTGGATATGGCGGGCATCCAGTATCGGTCTGACTGGGTCTATCAGGACGGAACCGTCGACCAGGGCGATGGGACCAAGGTGACTATCCGATTCACCAATCGTCATCCCGAGCTGGAATTGAAGTCCGTCTGGCATGCACGCAGCGGTCCCGGCCCGGTTCGACATGCGATGTTCATTCGTAACCCTGGTGATCAGCCGGTGACGATCCATCAGCAAGAGAGTTTGGCTCTGCACGCCGTCGGCCCCGACAACCGGACCAGTGTCTGGTACATCAACGACGACGGTTCCCTGCCGGATAGCACGGGCGTTTACCACGATTCACTAACCCCGAATTACCGAAAGATACTCCGCGTCTCCGAGGAGCAGGATTGGATCCCCTTTGTGGCAGTCGACGCCGACGGTGCTCACGGAATGTATCTGGGCTGGGAATGGAGTATCGGGCGACTGACACTGGCCGGCGACAACGCGGGTAACGGTGTCTTCCTGCAGGCCGGTAATCGTGGCGACTTCCGAACCGAACTCGCCCCCGGCGAGACGTTGGACGTTCCACCCGGTTTTCTCGGCGCCTACACCGGCGATCTCGACGACGGGGCAAACCGCCTACATAAGTACCTGTTCAATCATTGCGTTCCGGCTGCGTTGAAGAACGATGCGACTTACCCCAAAGTGGAATGGAATGCCTTCGCCGCCACCGGCAAGGGGCAGGGAAGTTGGGATTCGGTCGAATCCAAGTATTACCCGCTGATCGATCAGATCGCTCCGTTGGGATTTGAAGAAGTCGTGTTGGATGTCGGCTGGTGGCAGGGCGACACGACCAACCAGCCGCACCCGCCGGTGGGCGATTCGGTCGACTGGCCCAAAGGGATACTCGCCGCGAGGAACCATGCCAACGCCGCGGGCATGCGTTTCGGACTCTACTGGAATTGCAACCCGCCGATGACTACGTCCGAAGGGATGCAGCATCGCCGGGAGGACGTCCGATACCTATTTGAGAAGTTCCGCGTCGACTTCTATCGTTCTGATGGCACCGACGGCAATGTTCTGCAGACCGGCGGCTACGGATCGGGGACCCGCGCCCACAGTGCCCAGGACGTTGGCTACTGGCAGACTAAAGGCTACTACGAAGTGCTGGACTCGTTGTACGCCGCCATTCCCAACTTCTCCTACGAGAACTGCTCCGGCGGCGGCAGGATCAAGGACTACGGCATCCTGCGGCGCTGTTTCAAAGTCCAAAATCAGGACCGCTACTACCCGCTGGACGCCCGGCAGTCGTTTTACGATTCGTCCTACGCGCTGCATCCGATGCAGTTGGCGGCCTTGTGTGGTTCGTGGGCGGAATGGCAAGCGGCCGGTTCGGTCTACGAGCTTCGTTCGTCGTCGATGGGCGCCGCCTACTGGCACCCGGACGCTCCCAACAGTGGCAACGGCGGCCCGGTATGGTCCGAAGAACAGAAAGCAGCCATCAAGAAAGCGGTGGCCACCTACAAGACCAAGCTGCGCCCGCTGATTCGACATGCCGATCTGTATCACATCTTTCCGCGGCCCGATGGGAAGCGCTGGGATGGTATCGAGTACTACGATCCGGCGGCCAAGAAGGGTGTGGTGTACATTTTCAAACCCGCTGCCCAGCCGGACACAATGACCGTTCGTCTTCGCGGCCTTCAACCCGACACGCGATATCGCGTGACTTTTGAAGATGGCTCCAACCCCGGGGTGGACAAACGCGGCAACGAATTGATCGCGGGCACGGAAATGACGCTACAGGGTGAACGCATATCCGAATTGATGTTCTTCGAGGCGATCGCGCCAGGGCCGATGGTGCGATGAACGCCGTCCACCAGATTTACCGCCACTCCGGGTCTGGACGACAATTGTCTGGAGTTGAATTCATGGAACGAACAATGAAAACCTGCTGGATTCTGCAATGAGACCTGTTCGTATTGGTCGAGAGCCGTGGCCGAGAATATGATTCGGTTCCGGCGTCTGGCTGGTTCCGGTTTGCGGGCAGCAGAAGAAAAAACACGCCGCGATGCTGAGGATGATGCATGCAGCGCACCAGGCTTCCAAGCAGGGGTTGCGGCTTCATCACGGCGTCTGCGAATCGACACGCTCGTAGACGATGACTGCGGCGCCCGGTTGCTGCCTGATGGCGATTTCCGTGCCCGTCTCCATAAGCTGTCGGCCGGAGAGGATGACTTTGCCCGGTTCGTCAAAATTGCGGACCTCGTATCGGGCATCCGGACAAAGCCCTCGCAGTTTGAATTGGCCGCCGTAGAAATCG
>JABMRP010000560.1 GCA_013202535.1 Planctomycetota bacterium | reverse complement strand
GGGATCGACTTCGGCACCGATGCCAACGCGCGGGGCGTGGGAAACAACGCCGGCACGAAAACCGCAACGCACCCGGCGGGAGATTTCACGGTTCTGACCTGGATCAACCCCGTTGCTTCCGATCTGACCGGGAATTTTCGGCGGTTCATCGACACTTCCAGCAACGAAGGAGCCATCACCACCGGCTATCGTCTCTTTACCGCCAGCGGCGCCGACTCCGACAACTTTCGGTTCTTGGGCCGTGGCTCGGGGAACACAAGCATCGTCCACACCCGCGCGTTATCGGCTGGTCAGTGGCAGATGCTTGCCGTTCGGTACGACATCGACGGTTCGGCCACGGTCAATGTCCTTCGCGATAACGACTTGGTGGACGCGGCATTCGTGGCCGCCAACAACGAGAGCACCTCGGCAACCGGCGCGATTCAATATGCCGCGTCCGAAAGCCCAAATTTCGCCACCACGGACAGCCCCAACTCGATCCAGAGCTTCAACGGCCTGATGGACGACGCGGGCTTCTTCAACGGGATACTGACGGATCGGCAGATCGCCAACGCCTTTCAGTCCGGGGCCGCCAATGCGTTTGGGTTCGCTTTGGCGAATTACGATTTCCAGACCGACGGATCGGTCACGTCGACCGCGCCGCTGGTGGTCGCCGGCCCGGTTTCCGTCGGTAGCGGGATCCCCTCGCCGGTCTTCGGCGGCGGTAATGGCGACGATACGGGCCGCGACGCCAGTGCGAGACCGCTGGGGACAACGTCCGACCGGGGTAGTCTCCGCGTGACCCGGGCCGGAGGCGTCAACCAGCACAACCTCGCCGACGCGATTGCCGATGACGACTACTTCTCGTTGACCATCGACGGCGAAGGCTCGTTCCTCCTGGACCTGGAAAGCTTCATGTTCAAGGCCGCATTGCGCCGGCCGGTCAGCGGTGATGTCGGGTCCCCAGACCACTGGGCCTTGCTCTCCGATCTCCTTTCCTTCGACGCCGCCAACGCCATCGATCAGGGGACGATTACGACCCGGCTCAGCGCCGGAAACCTCAACGAGCAGCCCGGGCAATTCCAATCGTTTGCGGTCGACCTGTCGGACCAGGCGTTCCAAGGGCTCGACGGTCCTCTTGAGCTTCGGCTTTACACCTGGGGCGACGAAACCAACAATGGTTCGGCCGCAACTCGCTTCGACAAGTTCACGGTCAACGGTTCGGTCGTTGTCCCCGAGCCTTCCACCTTTGTCCTCGCGGCCCTCGGCCTGCTGGGGTTGGGCTTTGTCGCCCGGCGGCGGAAGCGGTAGGTCGGCACGCTGATCTCGAAATCCGGCAAGCCCCGTCCGCCGCAAGTCGATGATCCGCTGCTATTGCGGAATCACCCAATCCTTCGGCGGGGTGAAGCCGGCGCGGCCGTCGCCATAGGCGGTTACGCCGTCGAGCTTCCAGGAGAGGAACGTCCGCAACGCGGCCATCAGGCGGTCGACCGTTTTGGGTTGTTGATCCGCCAGATTGACGCGCTCGTTCTCGTCGGTGTCGATCTCGAACAACTCGACCTTGCTCTTCGTCTTCGCCCCCGGCAGGAGCACGCCGGGACCGTGAACGACCAGCTTGTAGGGCGGCCGGATCACGGCCAGGGCCTCGGTCGGGGCCGACTGGTGGATGTAGCTGAACCAATCGCGCACCGGTGCGTCGGCCGTGCCGCGCATCACGTCCAACACGTCGACGCCGTCGAGCGGATTGGGATCCGGGGCGTCGGCCAGCCCGACGATGCGCTTCACCGTGGGATAGACGTCGATGTAGCCGATGCGGCCGTCGATCTTCTTCCCGCCGGCGATTTCCCCGGCCGGCCAGCGGGCCGCCGCACAGACCCGGGTGCCGCCTTCGTAAACCTGGACCTTGCCGCCGCGTAAGGGACCGTTGTCGCCATGGCCGACGATTCCGCCGTTGTCGCTTGCGAAGAGCACGAACGTGTTCTCGGTCAGGCCCCGATCATCCAGGGTGTCGAGGATTCGGCCCACCGCGCGATCCATGGCCACGACCATCCCCGCATAAACGCGCCGCCGCGGATTTCCCAGATGGGCGAAACGCGCCACGTCGGCCTCATGTGCCTGGTACGGACCGTGTGGGGCGTTGAACGGTACGTAGAGAAAGAACGGCTCATCCTCGGGCACCTTCTCAATGAACCGCACGGCCTCGGCGCCGAGCAGATCGGTGGAGTAGCCCTTTTCGTGCAGCGTTTGATGATTGCGGTGCCAGTCAACCTCTCCTTCGCGCAGATGCGTCCAGTAGTCGATGGCCCCGTTGTAGTGGCCGTAAAAGTGAGTAAACCCGCAGCGCAGCGGATGCTGTTCCGCGGCCGAATGGCCCAGGTGCCACTTGCCGATGATGCCGCGATGCGCGTAGCCGGCGCCGGCGACCAGCTCGGCCATGGTCTGCTCTCCCGGCGGCAGGCCCCAGCGCCGCCATGGCGGAATGACCGACCGCATGATACCCATCCGCAACGGCCAGCGACCGGTCATCAGCCCGGCGCGGGTGGGTGAACAGACGGGACAGGCGTAGAACTGCGTCAGGTT
>JABMRP010000559.1 GCA_013202535.1 Planctomycetota bacterium | reverse complement strand
TGGTTGTACGTCGTAGAAGTAGTGACGGTCGCGTTATTCACGATTGAATATGGTCTCCGAATAACCGTAGCCGACAAGCGGCTGGGATTCATCTTCAGCTTCTATGGGCTCGTCGACCTTGTTGCGATTCTGCCCTTCTATGTCTCGACCGGCGTTGACCTGCGGGCCGTTCGGGTAGTGCGTCTCTTTCGAGTATTTCGCCTTTTCAAGTTCTTGCGATACACCGAAGCACTCGAACGCTTCAGAGATGCGTTTGTAGAGATCAAGGAAGAGCTGGTTCTCTACGTGATTGCGACAGTCTTGCTCGTTTACCTATCATCGGTGGGAATCTACTTCTTTGAGAGCGAAGCACAGCCCGACCAATTCGCGTCAGTGTTTCATTGTTTATGGTGGTCCGTTGTGACGCTTACCACAGTCGGTTACGGAGACGTTTGCCCGGTGACGATCGGTGGGAGAATCTTCACAGCGTTCGTTCTGATTGCCGGGATTGGGATTATTGCCGTTCCCACGGGGCTGTTATCGTCAGCGTTGACGAGAGCAAGGAGGAGCAAATCCGAACCATGAGCGACCGGTTCGCCGTAATCTTCGACATGGACGGCGTGCTGGTCGACAGCTACCACGCGCATTTCAAGAGCTGGCAGGCCGTGGCCGCCGAAGAGGGGCTGGCGATCACCGAAGCCGACTTTGCCGCGCAGTTCGGCCGCACCAGCCGCGAGATCATTGCCGCCTACTGGCACGAGGGCAGCTACACCGAGGACCAGATCGCCGAGATGGACGACCGCAAGGAATCGGCGTTTCGCCGGATCCTCGAAGCCGGTTTCCCAGTAATGCCGGGCGCCGTGGAATTGCTCGATTCGCTGGCCAACGCCGGATTTGCGTTGGGCCTCGGGTCCTCCGGTCCGCCGGAGAACATCGATCTGGTGTTGAGCCAGTTGAAGGCGCGGTCCATGTTCGGGGCCGTGGTGACCGGCTGCGACGTCACCCGCGGCAAGCCCGACCCTCAGGTGTTTCTCCTCGCCGCCCAACGACTGGACGCCGCCCCGGGCCGGTGCGCGGTGGTCGAAGACGCCCCCGCCGGAGTCCGGGCGGCCAACGCCGCCGGGATGACAAGCGTCGGATTAGCCAGCACCGGACACACCCGGGAGTCGCTCCGGGAGGCCGACCTGGTTGTCGATGCGCTGGCCGAGCTATCGCCCCGGCTCCTGCGCGAGTTGATCGGCCCCGGGAAGACGTAGCCGTCGGTCGAAGAAATTGAGTGCCGTTTGGAGTCTTGGAGTGTATGATGCGTGCATGGCGCACGCGTCTTTGTGGGGCACGTTTCCAACGTGCCTCGGCACGATGGAATCGTGCCCCACGTCATCGAATCGGAGGAATCCAACCGTGAAGAACAAGAGAATCATCACAGACCCCGTACCGTGTATGTTGCTGGCAGTCTTCAGCTTCGTCGCGCTCGTGCCGACCGGCCGGGCTTCGTCGGCTGAAGCGAACAATGCCGGCGCAAGCGTCTTTGCCAAGGACAATCTCGTCGCGTGGTGCATCGTGCCGTTCGACGCCTCGAAGCGAGGGCCCCGAGAACGCGCGGAGATGCTCAAGCGGCTCGGCATCACCAAGGTGGCCTACGATTGGCGCGAGGAGCACGTGCCCACGTTCGAGGAGGAAATCCTCGCCTACAAGGAGCACGGTCTCGAATACTTCGCCTTCTGGAGTTGGCACCCTGATATGGCGCCGCTCATCACGAAGCATGGGATCAAGCCGCAAATCTGGCAGATCATCCCGGGCCCACAACCGGGCACGCAGGAGGAAATGGTGGAAGCCGCCGCGAAGCAACTGCTGCCGCTCGTGGAGCAGACTCGCGAGTTGGGCTGCAAGCTGGCCCTGTATAACCACGGCGGCTGGGGCGGCGAGCCGGAGAACATGGCCGCCGTGTGCCGATGGCTGCGAGAGAACGCCAAGGGCGATCACGTCGGCATCGTCTACAACCTCCACCACGGGCACGAACGCATCGGAGATTTCGCCGAATCCCTCGCGACCATGATGCCTTACCTCTTGTGCCTGAACCTCAACGGCATGAACGACGGGGCGAATCCCAAGATTCTGCGCATCGGCCGGGGACGGCACGACAAGCGCCTGATCGAGACGATCGCAAAGAGCGGGTATCGCGGCCCCATCGGCATCCTCGCCCATCGCCCGGAGACCGACGCGGAAGAAACTCTGCGAGAAAACCTTGACGGACTTGCGGACTTGCTGCGGCAGCTTGGCGCGGCAAATGGAAGGTGATCGGCAATGAGTGAACCTGAGGTGCTTTTGAGAAAAGCGACCCGGCGCGAGTTCCGCGAGCGAATGGCGTCGGGAGGCTTGCGGGCCTGCATCATCCCGGTCGCTGCGATCGAACAGCACTTGGAGCATCTTGCCATGGAGCACGATTGGCGGAGCGTGACGCTCGTGGCGACCAGGGTCGCCGAGCGGCTCCGCCCTCGCGTGCTCGTTGCCGAGGGCGTGATGGCGGGCGTGAGCGAGCACCACATGAACCATGCCGGCACGCTCACCCTCCGGCCGGGGACTTTCCTGGCCGTGCTCGATGACCTGATCCGAAGCGTCGTCATGGCGGGGTTCCAAAACGTGTTGGTCCTCAACGGGCACGGGGGCAACATCGCCCCGGTTCAAGGCACGTGGGACCAGTTCTTGCGGGAGTTTCAGGTCAATCTGCACTTCCTTTCGTATTGGGACGTGCTCACCAAAGCGGATGCGGAAGCCGTGCTCGAAGCCGGGAGCCGTTTGCCGCACGACTTGCCCGGCCACGCGCAGGAATTCGAGACCTCGGTCGCGCTTGCTGCCTTCCCCGAGAACGTGCGGACCGAGGCGTGGGCCGATCAGCCCGACCCCAGGCCCCCGATTGCCACGCGAGAGAAGGGTGAGGAATTGCTCGGCCGCATCGTCGACCGCGTAGCGAGTTACGTGGAAG
>JABMRP010000558.1 GCA_013202535.1 Planctomycetota bacterium | reverse complement strand
GAAGGTGACGCAAGCGACGAAATCGACCTTGGTACCTCTTTCCGACTGCTCGCCGACGAGAAACTCCAACGCGGCGACGATCCCCAACTCATCCAGCGCCGGCGGGCGCAATCCGCCAATGAGATGGCGCGCCTCGCCGATCGCCTTTCGAGCGAGTTCGGAGGCCGCCTGAACTCTCTCGCGAACCAACCCGGCGGGCAAACGTTCGTCGCGAAGCACGGCCTCCAACTGCATCTGCGCTCCCGTGACGTCCTGCACCAGTCCGTCGTGAATCTCGTAGGCGATCAAGCGCCGATCCCGCTCGTGCGCCAGGAGCAACTGTTTCATCAGCCGCCGATCGGCCAACAGCTCGCTTTCGACTTTTTTTCGCTGGGTCACGTCAATGGCGGTTCCCACCACGCCGCCTACGTCACAACTTCCGCTTGCTTGGCGAAGATCCCAGTCTAGCGAGGGAACACCGGCTGGCCCGACAGGATCCGCTGTCTGCGATCCGCCGCCCGCGCGCAATTGGGCGACCTGGCGGCGCAGTGCCCCCAATTCGGAGACAAGTTGGTCACGAGACTTGGCGCTATCGTCCATCATTACTTGCCTATCCACCCCCCCCGTCTCGCAGTCAAAACAAGGACACGTCGCCGAACAGCGTGCTTTGAAGTACAATCGTGCCGAATGACCGCAAGAAACGATGGGGGGCCAAATACGACTTCCGGGGAGGCCTGGTTGGGGTAGAGGTCTTTACCCCCGTAGCTGCCCCTCTATTATCCAACCACCAACCCCTCCTGCTAGTAAATCATACCAGAAAACCGAATTATGGGGACCCCGGCCGGCAAAAATTCCCGAAAAATCGACCTATTCACCCTGATCCGGTCTGAATTTGCCCACCGCACATTTCGCCCCCCCATAAATCGACCGTGGCAATATGCACTAAATGAACTATGAGCACAACCCCCCCCGAAAGAATGGAGTTCGATCCAAATCGGCTGGCAAACCGAATTGAATCGTCCGTGATCAAGTCCCCCCCCTCTTGCCAGTGCCGATCCGTTTCGCCGGGCTACCGAAAACAGGCAATCTTGCCGTTGGTCTTCGAGATGAAAAGGCAACCGCTGCCGACGGTCAGGCCGTCGAGCACGGGTGGGGCGTCGAGCGTGTACCTCGACAGAACGTCTCCCTCGGCCGATGAGAGCGTCAGGAGCACACCGCCGCGACGCCCTTCGTAGGCTGCCCAGGGATCGTCCGGATCGAGGATGTCCGGCGTACCGGCAGCAACCAGTGTCTGGGAATCTGATTCGGCTGGTTAAAACGCTCCTTCCAGAACGTGCTCCACGCCTTCCATCCCCAATCGTCGATCGGGATTCGCCAACGCTCGATGCCGTTGAACGCATCGCGGGCGACCAGCGCCCGCTGGTCGGGCGATTCGCCTTGCATGCTCACGGGGGCTTCGTCGACGATATAGAAGATTCGCCCGCCGGAAGAAACCATGGCACTGACGCTGGGCATCGTCTCGTGATGACGCGACCAAAGCGGCCCGGCGATCCACTGCATTCGGCGCGGCGGCCCGACGACGCTGTCCGCGGCCACGGCGTTGCCGTCCGGACCGTGGAGCCAGTGGGTCCATTCGTCGATTTCACCGGGGCGCGGTTTGATCGTTTGCGACCATCCGTCCGCCGATTTGGCGTCACTCCGCGAGATGGCTACTATTGGCTTTGGCCCGATTATAGGCAACCGCCGTCGAAATCACCAGCTTTTCCTGGCACACCGCCCGCCGGTTCGGTACAATCCACAGGCGGTGGCGTTGCGTGTTTCACTTTTCCGTGTCTCGCAATAGGAGCAAATGTCATGTTTGGAAACCGGACGGTTTTGTTAGCGGCGTTGTGTTTTGTCGTGTTCGGTGCAGTCGGCACAGCCAGTGCGGCGGAGCCGGACGCCCAGGGCTTCGTATCGCTCTTCAACGGAAAGGATCTTACCGGACTGAAGACGACGGGCAACTGGGTCGTCGAGGAGCCGGGCGTCGTGTCGTTGAAGCCCCGGCCGGGCGAACGCGGATGGCAGCGCTACGGCGCGTACCTCTGGGCTCCGAAGAAGTACACCGACTTCGTCCTCGACCTGGAGTACAAGATTCCGCCCGGCGGCAACAGCGGCGTGTACGTTCGGGTGGGCGAAATGACCAATCCGGTGGGCAACGGGATTGAAGTGCAGATTCTCGATTCGCACGACAAGGCGGGAAAACTGGGCCCCCACGATTGCGGCGGCATCGTTTCGGCCGTCGGCCCAAGTAAGAATATGTCCAAGCCGGCCGGCCAATGGAATCGCATGGTGGTTACCTGCAAGGGAACCCGATTGCAGGTGGAACTCAACGGCGAGCAGATCATCGATCTGGCGCTCGATACCTCGGCGGTGAAGAGCCGGCCTCTGTCCGGCTACGTCGGCCTGCAAGACCACGGTCAGCCGCTCTCGTTCCGCAATATCCGCATCAAGGAACTCAAGTAGTCGCACGGGAGAATCCCATGAGTCTCGTCACAAGCCGTCTCGCTCCGGCCGCCCTGCTGGGGGTGATGCTTTCGGCGATGCCCGCCGCGGGGCAGTTGATTACCCGCAAGACCGAGTCGGGCACGATCGTCGGCTACAAGGATACGCCGCTGATGCCGTGGACCGGCGATAAGTATCACGTCCACGACCCCGACCGGCCGGTGCCGACGCGCCTGATCGAGGCGTCGATCATCGCTCCGAAGCAAGCGTCTTCGGCGCCGTCGGACGCGACCGTGCTGTTTTCCGGCGAGGATCTCTCCCAGTGGAAACCATCGTCGTGGAAGGTGGCCGACGGTGCGGTCACGGCAGGCCATGGCTCGCTGGAAACGAAGGAGTCCTTCGGCGATTGCCAAGTTTACTTGCAGTGGATGACTCCCACGGCGCCTTCGGGGAATCTGATGAACCGTGGCAACAGCGGGGTCCTGCTGATGGGCAAGTACGAGATTCAGATCTTCGACTCCCATCCCATGCACGCCGACCAGATTTACCCCGACGGCCAGGCGGCGTCGCTCTACGGCCAGGCGCCGCCGCTGGCCAACGCCTGTCGCAAGCCGGGCGAGTGGCAATCGTTCGACATTCGTTTTAGGGCGCCGGTGTTCGAGGGCGACAAGCTGGTCAGACGGGCCAGCGTGAGCGTGTTGCACAACGGCGTGCGAGTACATCGCAATCAGGTGGTCCACGGCCCGATGGCCCATCGGCGCATCGCCCCCTACCAACCGCATCCGGCCAAACTCCCGTTGGTACTCCAAGGCCACGGCAGCCCGGTACGTTTCCGCGATATTTGGATTCGCCCTTTGAATGAATAAGAGAACAAGGAACCACCAAAATGAACGATCAAATCAACCGTCGTAACTTTCTCCGAACGACCGGCGCCCTGGGCGCGGCCGCCACCATGACCTCGCTGGGTACTTCGCCGTTGTCGGCGGCGGAGGCTGCCAAGACGAGTTCGCCCCATGCCGAGAAGATCGGCTGGCGGCTGGCTTGTCAGCTTTACACGTTTCGCGCCGTCT
>JABMRP010000055.1 GCA_013202535.1 Planctomycetota bacterium | reverse complement strand
CGCCGCGGCGACGTCATGGTGATCGAGGATCACATCAATCTGATGTCGGGCAATCCGCTGATCGGCGTGAACGACGACTCGCTGGGCCCCCGTTTTCCCGACATGATCGCCCCGTACGACCCCGATCTGATCGAAAAGGCCCTGGAAATCGCCCGGCGGGAGAACTTTGCCGCCCATCGGGGTGTCTATAGTGCGGTCACCGGGCCGAACCTGGAAACCCGGGCCGAGTACCGCTTCCTGCGAACCATCGGAGCCGACGTGGTGGGTATGTCGACCGTGCCCGAGGTCTTGGTGGCCGTTCATGCCTCGATGCGGGTACTGGGGCTCTCGATCGTCACCGACATGTGCCTGCCCGACGCCTTACAGCCGGCAGTGATCGAGGAGATCATCGCCACGGCCAACGCGGCGGAGCCCAACTTGCGGAAGATCGTGCTGGGCATCCTGGCAGGCCTGTGAGAAAAGTCGTGTGCCACTGCTCGCTTGCAGGCAGTGGCACGCCTTTCCGATTGAAAAAGTCGCCCGAACGTGGTCTACTGGGCGTTTTCCATATCTCCCCCGCTTGGACTATTGTGCGCCATGTTTCGTTCGGTTGAAGGTTCCGTTTCGTTTCCAAAGCTGGAAGAAAATCTCTGCCGATTCTGGAAGGAACGGCGGATTTACGAGAAATCGCTGGCCGCCCGGGCCGAGGCACCGGCCTTTGTCTTCTACGAAGGCCCTCCCACGGCCAACGGTCTCCCCCATCCGGGTCACTGTCTCACGCGGGCGATCAAGGACCTGTTCCCCCGCTATCGTACGATGCGGGGCTACCGCTGCGATCGCAAAGCCGGCTGGGATACCCACGGCCTGCCCGTCGAGGTCGAGGTGTGCAAGGAGTTGGGCATCCACTCGAAAGAGGAAATCGAGGCCCATGGCGTCGAGTCGTTTATTCACAAGTGTCTCGAAAGCGTCTTCCGCTACACCAAAGAGTGGGAAGATTTGACCGAACGGCTTGGCTTCTGGATCCACTTGGACGAAGCGTATGTGACCTACCATCAGAGCTACGTGGAGAGTGTCTGGTGGGCGCTGAAGAATCTCTTCGATCGGGGGCTGCTGTATCAGGGACACAAGATCGTCTGGTGGTGGGCCCAGGGCGGCACCGCGCTGAGTGCCGGAGAGGTCGGACAAGGTTACCGTGAGGTGGCCGACCCAAGTGTCTACGTTCGTTTCCCCCTAGTCGACCGGCCCGACACCGATCTGCTGGTCTGGACCACCACGCCGTGGACTCTGCCGAGCAACCAATTCGCGGCGGTCAAACCCGAGTTGGAATACTCGGTCGTGGCCGTTGAAGGGGAAACCCGCAAGCTGATCCTCGCTTCGGCCCTGGTGCAAGAGATCGCCGCCAAGGCGAAGAAGGAACTGACCGTCGAGTCGACACTCTCCGGTAGCGAGATGCTCGGGTGGCGTTATCGGCCGCCGCTGGATTACTACTACAAGACGATGGGAGATCAGCAGGGGATTCTCAAGGAAGGCGATCAATCGCAGCACATCGCCTGGCGCATCGTGGCGGCCGAATTTGTCACCACCGAAAGCGGCTCGGGCGTGGTGCATCAGGCGCCGGCGTTTGGCGAGGTCGACTACGACGTATTGCAGGCCGAGCAAGCTCGCTTCGTCGACGGGCAAGGACCGCCGCTGATCTGCGCGGTGGCTCCCGACGGCACGTTCACCGACGAAGCGCCCGACTTCCAAGGCCGCTGGGTCAAGGAGGCCGATCGCGACATCGTCCGCCAGATGCGGCTCGACAAGACGCTGTTCCACCAGGAGCAATATCTCCACGACTACCCGTTCTGTTGGCGGGCCGAAGAAGATCCGCTCATCCAATACCCGCGCGAGAGCTGGTTCATTCGCACGACGCAATTCAAGGACAAGATGCTGGCCAACAACCGCCGCATCAACTGGCTACCCGACCACATCCGCGACGGTCGCTTCGGCAACTTCCTGGAGACCAACGTCGATTGGGCCCTCTCGCGCGAGCGCTACTGGGGCACTCCGCTGCCGATCTGGGTCTGCGAGGAGACGGGCTATCAGGAAGCGGTGGCCGGTTACGATGATCTGCTGGCCAAGCCGGGAGTTGCCGGCACCGAGGCCTGGGAGAAGGCCAAGGCGGCCAACCCCGAACTGCCCGACGATCTCAAGGTCCACAAACCGTACATCGACGAGGTGACCTACGATTCGCCCAAAGCGCCGGGCAAGCGGATGCGGCGGGTGTCCGAGGTGATCGACTGCTGGTTCGACTCCGGCGCGATGCCCTTTGCCCAGTGGGGCTATCCGCGGCAAGAAGGTTCGGCCCGAAAGTTCGCCGATCAGTTTCCCGCCGACTTCATCAGCGAAGCGCTCGATCAAACCCGGGGATGGTTCTACAGCCAACTGGCCATCAGCACGCTGCTCTTCGGCGACGAGTCGAGCGGCGAGGCCGACGCGCAGCCGGCCGAATTCCCCCATCCGTTTCGCAATTGCATCGTCTTGGGGTTGATGCTGACTGAATGGTGGGAAAGCACGGACGGCCAACAGCGTTTTCTTACCGAGGCCGAAGCCCGAGAGGCGTGCGGCGATCAGATCGTCCGCAAGGTCGGCAAGATGTCGAAGTCGCTGCGCAACTACCGTTCGCCGCAAGAGATTTTCGACAAGCACGGAGCCGACGCCCTGCGCTGGTATCTGTTCGCCACGCAGGCGCCGTGGAACTCGATCATCTACAGCGATCGGGCAATTAAGGAATCGATTCCCGAGTTCCTCTTGCGGCTGTGGAACGTTTACAGTTTCTTCGTCATCTACGCCAACATCGACGCCTTCGACCCGGCGGCCGAAATCGCCTGCGACGCGGGGCAACTCGGCCCCGAGGTGCTTGCAAAGGCCGCATCGTATCGCCCCATCGACCAGCGCGGCGAGTTGGACCGCTGGATCCTCGGCGAGTTGAACCACACGGCCCGGATCGCCGTGGAGAAGATGGACGCCTACGACAACTACGGCACGTGCGTGCGGGTGTCGGCCTTTCTCGACGCGCTATCGAACTGGTACGTCCGCCGCAGCCGCGATCGCTACTGGGCCGCGGGCCAGTCGGCCGACAAGACCGACGCCTACTGGACGTTGTACGAGTGTCTGCTGACGCTCGGCAAGCTGGTGGCCCCGTTCGTGCCGTTTGTGGCCGAGGAACTCTGGCAGAATCTGGCCGTCGAGCCGTTCGGCGACCGGGTCATCGAGAGCGTTCATTTATGTGATTACCCCACCGGCGATGAGGCGGCGGTCGACCCCCTGCTTTCGGTGCGCATGGATCAGGTCCGCGAGATTGTCTCGCTGGGCCGTGGCGCGCGGATGAACGCGAGGTTGAAGGTTCGCCAGCCGCTGGCGCTGGTCGAGGTGGTGCTGGCCGATGCAACGCACCAGCAGTGGCTGGAGCAACATGCGGCGTTGATCCAAGAGGAGTTGAACGTCAAGCAGGTCGAGTTTACGCAGAAGGCCGACCAATACATCAGCTACACGGTGCTGCCCGATCTGAAGCGGCTGGGTCCGAAGCTCGGCCGTCGGGTGCCTGCCGTGAAGAAGGCCCTTTCTCAGGCCGACGGCGGCAAGCTACTGGCCGAATTGGAGGACGCCGGACAGGTCACCATCGAGCTGCCCGACGGCCAGGTGACGCTCGACAAGGAGGATCTCCAGGTTCGACTTCAGGCCAAGGAAGGTTGGGCCGCCGCGCAAGGCCATGCGTGCGTGGTCGTGCTGGCCACCGAACTGACCGGCGAGTTGATCGCCGAAGGGCTCGCTCGGGAGATCATCCACGCGATCCAGAACCGCCGCAAGGAAATCGGCTGCGAGTACACGGATCGGATTGTAGTCGGCGTCGTGACCGATTCCCAGGAGTTACAGGCCGCCGTGCGAGACTTTGCCGAGTACATCCAGAGCGAAACACTGGCCGTTGAACTCGTCCTCGGTCCGGTCGACGGCGCGGAGCCGGTGGAACTGAAACTGGCCGGGCTCGAGGTAACGTTGTTCGTGAAGGTGGCCGATGGTGCGAAGTGATGGCAACGCCATCGTTTAACGCCCAGCCGAAGGCGCCGGCTTTCATGCTACGGCCGGCGCCTTCGGCTGGGCGTTAAACGAAGACCCCACAGCAAAGAAGGATCTCCACGAAATGACCACCCCCGCCCGGAAGCCCCCCTTACGCCTGGCCGTGCTCATTTCCGGCAGCGGAACGACGCTGCTGAACATGATCCAGCGGATCGACGCCGGGACGCTCGACGTCGAGATTGTCCTGGCCATGGCCAATACGCCGCGTGCGACGGGCTTGCAGTATGCCGATGCGGCGGGAATACCCTTTGCCGTGGTCGATCACACGCAGTTCGACTCTCGCGACGAATTCAGCCGGGTCGTCTTCGATCAATGCCGCACGGCCGGTGCCGAGGCGGTCGCCCTGGCCGGATTCCTCCGGCGACTGACGATTCCCGACGACTTCCAGAATCGCGTGCTCAACATCCACCCGGCCCTGATCCCCGCCTTCTGCGGCAAGGGTTATTACGGGCATCACGTCCACGAGGCGGCGATCGACTACGGCGTGAAGATCAGCGGCTGCACGGTCCACTTCGTCGACAACCAGTACGACCACGGCCCGGTGATCCTGCAGAAGACCGTGCCCGTATTCGACGACGACACACCGGACGATCTCGACCACCGCGTTCGCGCGGCCGAACGGGAGGCGTATCCCGAGGCGCTGCAACTTCTGGCCACCGGACGTCTGGAAGTGTCGGATCGCCGTGTGCGTGTTCTGCCCGAGTAGTCAGACGCCCGAATCAGCCATTGACTGGGAGACCGTCGTCGTCGGTGTCGGCAAGAGAGGGCTGGCGACCGGCGGATCGACGCGTAAGGTACGGACGTCCGCTGCCGGCTTCTCTTGCCCGTCGGCGGCCAGCGCGTCGAGGTAGATTTTCACCTCGCCGTTGTTTGGCTCCAGTTCGTGCCACTGGTTTAAGACGGGCATGGCGGCGGTGGTCTTTCCGCCGGAGAGCAACGCCACGGACAACCAGCGGAGGCACATCGGATCGCGGCAGCCGGCGTCGTACGCCGATTGCAGACCCTCCAGGGCGGGCGTCCAATCGTCGGCCGTTGCCCGACATGCGGCGCCAACCGCCCGGACCAGCAGGTCCCGCTCGTTGGAAGCCAACGTCAGCCCTTCGGCCGCGCGGCGCGCATCGTCTTGGCGGCCATGTTTGACGTAGAGGTCGATCAATTGGCGCCGCAGGCGCGTCGAGTGTTCGAACCGGCCCAGCGCGTCTTCCAGAGTGGCCAACGCCTCGGCGTCTCGCTGCTGCAACTGGTGCGTCAGCCCGAGGCAAACGGCCGCAATCTCGCTGATCTCACACAAATGCCACGTCTGAAGGTCGACCTGCCCGTGTTCCACGGCCGCACCGAACGACCGTTCGGCCAGATCCATTCGCTCTCGCGATTGCAGATAATGGCCCATGGCGCAGAGCAGTTGGGCATCCAGCGGAAACACGTCCAGGGCCTCCAGGGCCACGGAGAGTTGCTCGTCGCGTCGCGTTGCGTCGCCGTCCAACGCGGTCAGCAAGCCGTAATAGGCCTCCAGCATGTCCGTCGATCCCCGCGGGCAGTTTCCCACGGCCTCGCGAAACGCAGTCGCCGCCCGGGCGTTATCGCCGACGTCGACACACGCCTCTCCGTGGGCCAGCAAGAGCACCGGCTGCCAGCCCGTCTCGGCCACTTCCTGGGCCACCAATTCGAGATTTCGACGTGCCCGGACCGCTTTGAACTTGGAGTCGTTGTGTCGCGGATGGCGAACGATTCGGCCGGGCATGGCGTCGAGTTCCAGACCGAGAGTCTCCATCGCCGCGGAAAGCGTCTCGCGCACGCGGCCGGTGAACCGCAATCCGTCGAGCTTCGGCATCAGCCGCGGCAGGGCAATCTGCTCGGCCGAGGCGGACGGATCGGCCGGCGGGATCTCGATCATCAAGGCGTACACTTTCGCCCGGTCCGCCTGGCCGTCGACAAACCGACGCAACTCACTGGCCGAGGCGGCGGTCAACTGCTCGCCGGCGTCGAGCCAGAGCACCCAGTCGGCGGTCACTCGATCCAGACACGCATTGCGAGCGGCCGAGAAATCGTCGCTCCAGGGGATCGTATGCACGGTGGCGCCGAATCCCCGAGCAACTTCAACCGTTCGGTCGGTCGAACCCGTGTCGAGAACCACGATTTCATCGGCCAGTCGGGCAACGCTCTGCAGTGAGCCGGCCAGCACGTCCTCTTCGTTGCGGACGATCATGGCCACGGCCAAACGTGGATTACCGCGGGAGTCGGTTGGGGCAGTCATCGGATCTCCTTATCACCCAAAACGGGTGTTTCGCGTGACGATTCGTCTGCGGCGGGCCAGAATACGAAAACGGCGGCAGAGTGTAGCTGGATCGGGCGATTGAATAAAGGCCGATTTTCGCACGTTCTGGGGGATTACGCGGAGGTGTGAGTTCGCGATGAGTTGCGTTGCGGTGACGTAAGGTGTGCTTGCAGAATGCGTTACGTCGACGGAAGTTTAGCCCAGTCGCTCGTGCCCGGGCCGGGCGGCTTCATTTTCACGACGACGCGGAAGCGTCGTAACGAGGGGAAATTGATCTGTTTGGCCTGGGCACAAGTGGAAGTACACGAGTCCAGGAAGTGTCGGGGTTTGCCGGTTCGTCTCTGCTGATATAATGGCAATCGGCACAGGCGTGGGCCGATGGTGTGCATGTGGACGCCGTCGCTGCGGCACAGTTCCTTCTTACGGTGAGAGACCGCCACGATGATTGCACTGACGATGAACAATGTCAGGTGCTTCGCAGACCCCGATCCGGCGCCTCTGGCGCCGCTGACCCTGTTGGTGGGCGAAAACAGCACGGGCAAGTCAACGTTTCTCGCCTCATTTCGGCTCGCCTGGGAATTGGCCCACGATCCGATGTCGGCCGATTTCAACAAGGAGCCCTTTCTGCTCGGCTCATACGATGATATTGCCCACTATCCGGGAAGTCGGCGGCAGGCCGGCACGTTCTCGGTCGGATTCTCCTTCCATTTCCCGAAGTCAACAGAGAAAGGGCCGGGGGCGGAGTTGCCCGAGGACAGCTTCTTTCAGGCAACTTTCAAGAAGCAAGACTCACAACCCGTGCTAGCGAAATGGCAGTTTGCGGCTAAGCCGTATGGTTTCACGGTCACGTTCGGAGACGCCTCGACAATCAGCGAGTGTGAGTTCCTGTCGCCGAACGGTCGCTTCACCGTGTCAGGACCCGCTATGGAAAAGATGCCGTTGCAGCTTGCCGCCGATCCATGGGCTCTCGCACTTGTGGTCGGAGCGTATCAAATGCACGAGAGTGGTCTTCGTCTCACGGAGTCTGGAGAACGGCCAAACGAAGAACATATCGAAGCCATTTTCTTCGCCGCACAACGCATCCGTAAAGAACTCATGCAGCGGCCGTATGCAACGGCACCAATTCGGACAAAACCCAAAAGAACATACGATCCCTTGAGCGATGCACCGGAGCCCGAAGGTGGTCATGTGCCGATGATTCACGCCAAGACTCTCTCCGGCAAGTCGAAACAACGGGCTCGTCTTCAGAAGGCCCTGGAGAAATTTGGAAAGGCATCCGGATTGTACAGTGCGGTCAAGATCAAGAAACTCGGGCGCAAGGAAGGCGCTCCCCTTCTCGGCACGAATGATGTCGACCACGATGGGAAGTGCTTGGCTGACCCCGTAACCGACGTCGGTCAAATTGAAATCAGGTTGTCCGCCGAAGTTGAGTTTCACCTGGAACGG
>JABMRP010000557.1 GCA_013202535.1 Planctomycetota bacterium | reverse complement strand
TCGATCCGGTGGAACGTGAAGTAGTTGGCGTCGTGGGCGTTGTGCGAGCCGTCCCAGGCGGTGCGACTGGCGGCCACGAGGTCGTTGCCGTCGAACTGCCAGTCGGGATACTGCCAGGCATGGTTCCGGCTGTCGTAATGCCGCAGGATGACCGTCTCGACTTTCCAACGGCGAAGATCGGCCGAGGAGGTGAGTGTCAAGACGTTGCGATACGCCGGCGGATCCCGTTCCTTGTTGACCAGCGCCCAATATCGCTTGGTCCGGTCGTCGCGGCGGATACTGAACTTGTTTGATCCGCCGGGGAAGTCGATGAAGTCGTTCTCGGGATCGAAGGAGATTGTCCGCCCGTCGTCGGAGACGCGCACAATGGCCGCCTTATCGCCGCCGCGAAGCGCCACGCGGAGGATGTTGACCATCTTGCCCTCGGGCGTTACCACGACGTTGCCTTCGAGCCAACCATCGCCGAGCCACTCCGACTCGGTGGCGAGCCGATTGCTGGAGGTCCAACTGGCGGCGTCCAGCAGATCGGCGTCGGTGGGGGCCGACATGACGAACGCGCGGAAGTGTTTGCCCCAGCCACCGCCGCCCATGGCGTCTTCCATCGCCCGCCAGATTCGCCCGTTGTGTACCACCACGGGCACGGGAGCCGTATGGTATTGAGCGTCGGCCGCCAGCAAGCCCGACTTGCCGTCTTTCGGTTCGGTCCACGTGCGGCCGCCGTCGTCGCTTCGCCGGATCACGACGTGGCCGTAGCGAGCGCTGACGCCCATGATGTAGAGCTTTTCCCGATGCACGAACAGGTTCGACCACCACTGCCCGTGGATGTCGGTCTGGTGTTGCCAGGTCTTGCCCCGGTCGGTCGAACGGAACACGGCCGTGCGGTCCATCGACGTGCCGGGACCGAACCAGGAATGCGAGGCCGCGTAATCGCCGCCGGGCAGAACGGCGATGCTCGGACAGCCGACGTACACCCGACCCGGGTCGGGACTGCGATCGATCACCACGCCCGGCGGATCGGCCGTGCCGGTGGATGTATGGAGTAACACGGTGGCCGTAACAAACAGTAGTGTCCCGATTCGACTCATGGCACCCGTCTCCTCCTATTCCAACGCCGCCGCATGACGCTTCGCCCGCGGATCGCCGGCGGCGTGGAACATGCCGGTGGCCGGATCGATGGCGATCATGACCGGATAGGCGATCGGCCCCTTGGCGGTCGACATCTTGTGGCCCCGCTTGGCCAGTTCGGCCTTGACTTCTTCCGGAATCTCTTCGTTGACGCGCAAACTGCCGGGCGAGACGAAGGCCGCCGCCCGGCTACGGTTCGGGTCGAACGAGTTTTGGTGATGGCCCGTGTTGAACCGCGGCGCCGTCACCGCTTCGTGGGGCGACATGCCGAATTCCAGATGGTTCAATAGCACGTTGAGCGTGGTCTGATCCTGCAAGTCGCCGCCGGCCACGCTGATCGCCACGACCGGCTTGCCGTCCTTCAGCACCAAGGTGGGCGTGAGTGTAATGCGAGGCCGCTTGCCCGGCTCGACCCGATTGGGATGCCCCGGCGTGGTATTCAGGCAGCGCACCCGATTCCCCTGGGTCACGCCCGAGGGCCCCGGGCGGTTTCCTACCAGGTTGCAGCTCGGCGTGGCCGCCACGACGTTACCCCAACGGTCGGCCACCACGCAGGTGGTCGTGTCCCGCACGGGGATCGTCGGCCGTGTTCCCTCGGCTGGCGGTTGGCTGCGAAGCGGTCGCATATTACGCGGATCGCCGGGCCGTCGCTCGTGCGATGCCTTGTGCATGTCGATCAGCGGTCGGCGCATGAGCGTGTAGCGGTCCGAGAGCAGTGCGTCGAGCGGCACGTCGACAAACAGCGGATCGGCGTAATAGTCGTCGCGATCGGCGAACCCCAGCTTCAACGCCTCGGTGATCGTGTGGATATAGTCGGGCGAAAGATGACCCATCGCCCTCAGGTCGTAGCCTTCCAGCAGGTTCAACGTCTGACACAGCACGGGCCCCTGGGTCCACGGGCCGCACTTACAGACGGTGTAGCCGCGGTAATCGACCGTCACCGGATCTTCGACCAGTGTGCGATGGGCGATCAGGTCGCGCTTGCGGAGAAACGCGCCGCTGGCGATGTACCAGGCCTCTAGCTCGTCGGCCACGTCGCCCTTGTAAAAACGATCGCGGGCGGCGGTGAGCTTCTCGGCCCGAGTGCCGGCCGCGCCGCGCTCGGCCTCGACCAGCTTGCGCAGCGTGACGGCCAGATCGGCGTGCCACGGCTGCCGGTGGGCATCGAGCAGTTCGAGCGTCGGGCTGACCGCCTGCTCGAACGATTTCGTACCGTAGAGCTTCAGTGCGGTAACAATCAGGTCGACCGCACCGGGCACGGGCGCCGCTTTCATACTGCCGCGAGCGGGGATGCCGTTGGCCTCGAACCACTCGGTCGCCTTGGGGTCCAGCGGCGCGCGGCCCAGGCCGCAAAGCACCTTGACCTCCTGTTTTCGGGCGTCGTAGATCAACAGGGGTACTTCCCCGCCGACGGCAAACCAGCCGTAGTCGGTCACGGCCAGGGCCAACAGCGTGGCGGCGGCCGCATCGGCGGCGTTTCCGTCCTCGGCCAGAATGCGAATCCCGGCGGCCACCGCCTCGCGCCCGCCCGCGGCAACGGCTCCGCCGCTGCCCGACGCTTGGTGACCGATGTTTTCAACGTCTCCGGCCAGTAACAGCGAAAGCAGGCATGTGGCGATCATGGGGTGAGTCCTTTTTGGTGTATAGTAGCCATCTCGCTCCGCGAGATGTAGCC
>JABMRP010000556.1 GCA_013202535.1 Planctomycetota bacterium | reverse complement strand
GGCTACATCTCGCGGAGCGAGATGGCTACTATACGAAAGTCATTCACTCTTCTCGGCCATCTCCTCGGGCATCCAAGCGGGCAACTCGGCGATCGACTTCCTCGCCGATTCGCTTGTCGGAACTCCCCAGGCCTCGAAGAACGGGCCGAGGTTCTTGCCCACCGTGCGCGACATGCGCACCATCCACTGGTCGCGCCGCTGATCGTCCGACCGGGCTCGCTCGTCCGCGGGCAGTTCCCGATACTCGGTAAATACCTTGGTAAAAGGTTCCCAGCCGAATTCCTCGATCAGTTGCATGTACATCGTCAGGGCGAGGAAGGGGTCCGATTTCCATCGGTCGAACGGCATTCCGCCGGCGACGTGTCGCTTGATATTGCGGCTTCGCGCGGCCGGTGTGATCGAACCGTGTCCGCCAAGCGGCAGGCCGCAGATCTTCTCCATCACGTAAAGCGAGAACAGATTGACGGTCACCTCGGTCGTGCCGCTGAAGGTCCAGTCGGCTCGCTGGTGGTTGTGGCCGATTTCGTGAAACAGTCCCCACACGCCGTGATGGCCGTTGCGGCGGATGCGCTCGGCATCGACCATGGTTCCGGCGATGTCCAGCCCGGTCATCAGCGGATAGCCCGAGTGCATGTAGCCGGCGCTGATTTGCACGTCGGCCACGAAGCGTTCGGTGCGGCGACGTTCGGCGGGCCGGCCGAGCAGGTCGGCGTAGCAGTCCATGATCTTGTCCCAGAAAGCCATCAGCGATTTTGGGTCTTCCAGATCGCGGACGACGGTCGACGGGATGGTGAGAATGAGTTTGTCGGTTTGCAGTTCGGCCCAAGGCGCCGGGTGATTGCGAATCGTTTTCCGCCAGGCGGCCAAGTCGGTCTTGCCGTACACGTAATGTGGCGCCAAAACGGCTCCTTCGATGGTCACCTCGGCCGGCGCCATGGTCAGGTCGCGAGGCGTTTCGATGTAGATCAATCCGCCAAACGCATTGGCGGCAAGTGTCTTGACGGCGGTGATGGAGGCTCCGGTACAGATCTCCGGCGGCCTCCGCCACGAGTCATGACGCCATAGCCGATCGGCGTGACACCCGATGCGAATGCTCAGCTCCTTGTCGACGACCGTCTCGGGAACGGTGACCGTAATCAGTTCGCCCGGGGCCGCGTACAGGCCGGTCGAGTGCCAATAGCGGCTGCCCGGGTTGCCGTAAATACCCTCGTTCTGCCAACCGGGCTTGTCGGTGACGAGCTGGATCGTTCGGGAAACTCTTGCCGCGTCGGCCCCGACCGGTCCGGGAAACGACTCGGCACACGGGTGCGCCGTTACCTGTTCCGGCGAAACACTCCGCAGAGCGCGCATTTGCGCAAAGAGAATAGCCGAGTCGAGCCGATCCTCTCGTCGCAACGGTTTTCGCGGAGCCGGCACTTTGGCATCGGTCCGGTGCTGCATCAGAGCATTGAGCTTCGGCAACAATTCCTCCGGCGGCAGTGCGCCCGCTGCCTTGGAGAGAACCGACAGGGCCGCGTCGATTTTGTCCTCGGGAATCGTGCCGTCGGTCTTGGCTTGTTCGATCAGTTCATCGAGGGCCCCAATCGCCGCGTCACGCTCCTCCGCCGGCATCGAGGGATCGTACTGCCGGGAGTGGCTTGGCGGCCGACGACCGTATTGGGCCGATGCGGTGGTGGCCAGAAGGATTGCCAGTAGGAGCGTACTTGCCGGTGCGAGGGCTCGCTTGGTGAGGGTAGGCATGGAATCTCCAGGAGGAAGGCGGAAACGTCCAGGGATGTTTCCAAGGGGGAGTGGCGTCGGGGGCGGTTCGATGGTCGCCCCATCATGCTACCCCGAACGGGCGTGCCACGCAACGCCGGGAGGGATTTGTGTATGACAACGTGGGCGTTGCCCCCGGCTCGATCTCACATAGCATGGGCCCCCGGCCCGTGGGACCATTGATGGAAGCCCCGACACGGGCCGGGGGCCCATGCTACTTCCGTGTGCGGAGAAGGTGCCAGGAACCTGCTCGGCGGGCAAACAACAGGGTGTTTCTTCGACGGCTCGATGCTACAATAAGGTTGCCCGGCAACACGCCCCTTCGACAAGTTGGAGGCCAAAGAAGATGTCTCTCGATGCGACCTATCCTCACATCGAGAAAGCGGCCGGCCAGTCCGCAAGGCTGAGGCGGAGTCCGCGTGTGCGAGTCGCACAGATTGCGATGGATTATCTCGCTTACGGCTGGTCCGCGGACGAGATGTGCCGCCAGCATCCGGACCTCACCAAGGCCGAAGCCCACGCCGCCATGGCCTACTACTTCGATCATCAAGAAGATATCGATGCCGAAATCCGGGCGGAAGTCCACAATGCCGAGACGTCGCTAAAGGAATCCTCCGATTCGCCTCCGCGGCTTTGCTTGCAGGCAAAAGGACTCCTGTGAATGGCCGTCAAGCTATACAGCGATTGGCGACAACGGTTGGAAACATTTGAAATTGGCGAAGGGGCTGGAGATTCTTCTCCTAAACGATACGAAGGTAACCGGCCATGGGCTGGAACACCTCAAACCGCTCCATCGGCTGAGTTTCCTTTCCCTGAGTCGCACGGCTGTGACAGACGCGGGAATGGAACATCTTGCCGAGTTGAAGACATTGCGCACACTCAAGTTAGCGAATACAGGGGTGAGCGATAAAGGCCTTGCGAAGTTGTGCGAGGTGCGGCGGTTGACCGACTTGGACCTGCACGATACGAAAGTGACCGACGCCGGGTTACATCATCTGGTGCGCCTGGGGCACCTCAAGAGTGTGAGCCTTTTTGAAACGGGGGTGACGGCTGAGGGCGGCAGAATGCTGAGGGAACATCTTCCAGGGACACGCATTCTTGTTGCCGATGGCTACGATCCATCCGCCTTTGTGCTTCAACACGGTCGCAAATACCAAGACCAGAAGACGGTCAGACCCATCCGGGGCGTCGTTTATATCGGTGACGGTGTCATCGATGCGGACCTCAAGC
>JABMRP010000555.1 GCA_013202535.1 Planctomycetota bacterium | reverse complement strand
GCTGGCCATGCAATCGGCGCGGCACTTGGGGGTCTCGAAGAACTGGACCTCCGTGACGGGAACGCCTCGGTCGGAGGCGAGCTGCGAGATCAGCAGCGCGAGGTTCTCGGCCGTGGGGTTGACGTCCATCAGCAGCATCGGTTCGCCCAAGTCTCGCAATGCCGACACGGCCGGATCGTCACGATGGAGAATCATCCGGTGATCCAGGTGATCGTCGATCCACTGGCCGACCAACTGTTTGATGTCGGAGAAGTCGAGCACCATGCCCCGATTGTCCAGATCGGAGGTCTCCACGACCAGAGCCACTTTGGCGTTGTGGCCGTGGAGATGCCGGCACTTGCCCGGGTAGTGGAGCAGGCGGTGGCCGTAACAGAAGCTGAATTCGCGCGAAACACGAAACATGGCATGGTCTCTAGGTGGCGGCGTAGAGGGTCGGATCTTCACGGCCGATGAGCCCGAAGGCGGCGCGGCGTTCGGCACATTTGTTGCACCGCCCGCAATGCCGGCCGTCGACCGGAGCGATGCACGAAAAGGTCAGTTCCAAGGGATATTCGGCTCCCAGTTGCATGACGCGGCGTTTGTCCAGCGTGGCCAACGGACGCACGATCCGTATTTCTCCGCCCGTGGCCAGATTCAGTGCGGATTGGAAGCCATCGAAGAAACGGGGCGTTGCGTCGGCAAACGGATTCGACTGGAGCACCCCCAGCGCGACCTCCGCAATGCCGTGCAACTGACACCACAACGCGACCTTGATGACCAGCAGCGCGTTTCGGCCGGGTAGATAAACGGCCCGGTCGGGGCTGGCCAGATCGGGTGTGTCCCGGCCCGTGACGCTCCAGTGGTTTTCATACAGATCGGCCATCGGCAAATCGAGCGTGACCAACGCTTCCAGCCCGCGATGCGCATCGAACCGAGTGGCCATGGCATGGGTGAAACGGCGCACGGCATGGAGTTCTTCCCGCTGCCAAATCAGTTGGGAGCGGACATAGAACGGGCGGACCCGATAGCGGCGGTCGAGCAGGTGGCCCAACAGGATCGAGCTGTCCAGCCCGCCGCTGAGCAA
Organism: Planctomycetota bacterium; assembly: GCA_013202535.1. Classification (GTDB taxonomy): domain Bacteria; phylum Planctomycetota; class Planctomycetia; order Pirellulales; family Thermoguttaceae; genus JABMRP01. The sequence goes on along the minus strand of JABMRP010000555.1, from coordinate 3,682 downwards.
CAGTCCGATCGATGATTCGGGGGCCTCGGAGATCATCGCTATTTTGCGGGCGGGAAACGGGATCGGACCGCAAGACGACCGTGTGATCCGGTATATATCGGCCAATTGTAGAAGGCCGCGCGGCGTTGGGGAAGCTCGCAGGGGGTTATTCCGCGGTTCATTCGGGCAAGCACTGCTCTTGCACCAGCACGCCGGGCTCGGTACACTCCCCCCGCTGATTTCCCTGAAAATCCCGGAATCGTGCGGCGAGAGAGTCGTCGCAAGTTGTTGTATGCAAATGGATTGCGGCTCTTGAGCGAAGAGTATCGAGGATACCCCGTCTCCACTTAGGTCGCGGCGATCCGTACTCGCCCAGCCGGTCATCGGTTCGGAAAGAAGCGGATGGTCTAGGTTGCTTAGGCATATTGGGGGGCCGAGTAAATCCTTTCGCCCGTAGCGGTTGTTTTCTCTTGAAATAGAATCTGGGGCTTTTAGAATAGATAGTAAGGCCCCAGCGTCCTCCATAAGCAGAAGGTGACTTATGAAAATGGCGGTGTTGGGTTTCCTCGCAGGTGTTGGTGTCGTGATGGTTCTCGGCGTGGAGGCCGATCAGCGGGTGGCTTTTGCCCAGCGTGCTGGCGGCCCCACGGCAACCTCTGCCGGCGACGCGTTTGTCGCCGTGCAGACGACCGTCGGCGATGCCTACCAGCAAGTGGTTGTGATTGATCCGCGGCAACAGGCGATGAGCGTTTATCACGTCGACCTGAAGACCGGACGGATCACGCTGAAGAGCGTTCGCAACATTCGCTGGGACCTGCAGATGCTGCATTACAACGGCGACAATCCTCTGCCGCAGGAGATTCGATCGCTGCTTCCATCCTAACCTAAGACCCGGAACAGGTTTTCGACCGGCGCGGCGGAAGCGACAGCCGGTCACTACCAACCGTCGGGATTTCCCGGACGGGGAGGTCCAAATGGCCCAAAAATTTTACAAGATCGCGGAAGTTGCCGAGAAGCTCGGCAAGTCGGAAGACGAAATCAAAAAGATGGTCCAGCGGAACGAACTCCACGGGTACCGCGACGGTGCGGCGTGGAAGTTCAAGGTGGAGCAGATCGATGAGATCGTCGCAAATCCGACCCCTGAGGAAGACGGCGACGTCCTGTTGAGTGAAGTCGAGTTGGGCCGATCGGATCCGGGCACTTCCGGTACGGTGATCGGCCCCAGTAGCGGGAAGGGGGCCGCCGACAGCGACATCCATCTGGCGACCGACAGCGACTTGAATCTGGCTGCCGCGTCTTCGGGAGATGACGAATCGGGGGGATCGCAATTCGAGGATCTCGATCTGACGCTGGACGACGACCTCAGCCTCGAAGACAGCGGCCTCTCGCTCGATGAAGGGCTCGATCTGGACGCCGCCGCCGCAAAGGGCGACTCGGGCGTCGACCTGGACGACGACGATCTGGTGCTCGGTGGCAGCGGTACAGGCAGCGACATCACCATCGGCGGCGACAGCGGCATCTCGCTGGTCGATCCCTCGGACAGCGGTCTGTCGCTGGAAGATCCGATCGAGTTCACCGCCGGGGGCGACGAATCGTTGGAGCTCGGCGAAGACGACATGATCGAACTGGACAACCCGTCCGATCTCGATTCGCCCACGGAACTCAAAGCGGATGAGGATTTCCTGCTGACGCCGCTCGACGAGAGCGGCGATGAGGATTCCGAAAGCGGCTCGCAAGTGATCGCGCTGGACGCCGCGGCCGGTGGAGAGGACGCCACCATGATCGCCGTCGGCGACGCTCCGATGGCCGCAATGCTCGACGAAGATCTCGGTGACGCCGGTCTGGACCCGATGGCCCTGACACCGATGGACTCGGCCGCTCCGATGGGCGCGGCGGCGATGCGCACCGACGGGACCCTGGGCGAAGCGGCGGCCGTCTTGCCGGAAACCCCGTATGGACTGGGGTGGGTGCTGTTCGTCGGATTGCTCTTGATTCCCGTGTTGTTCATCACCGGGATCATGATGTTCGACCTGTTGCGCAACATGTGGAGTTGGAACGGTCCGTCGGACTTCAGCAGCCCCATCATGGACAAGATCATCGAGCTGATTGAAGGAAAGTAGTTTTCCCGGTAATAATCGCGGCGATTTGAAAGGAGTCGAATCATGTCGGCCAACCTACGACGACCGGCGGCGCTTGCCGTTTGGGTTCTGCTGGCGTCCGGCCTGACCACCTCGACCGGCTGCGCGCTGGTTCCCAAGCACAATCTCGACCTCTGCCAATCGAAGAACTGCGAATTGGCTCAGCAAAATCGCAGTCTGGAGGCCGAAGTCGAGAACCTCCGCGCGAGTTGCCGCCAGCGAGAAGACCAGTTGCGCCAGACCGAATCCGAGTTGGCGCTGCTGGAAGAGCGGTCCGGTCTGGATCGCAATCAACTGGCCAACTACCGTCGCGAGCGCGGCCATCTTCACGCCCAGGTCGATTCCCTGGTACGCGGCCGCGCCGGCGTTTTGCCCGCGGCGCATGCCCGGATGGTCGAGTTGGCCGCGAAGTACCCCGCCCTGCAATTCGATCCGGAAACGGGACTGGGGAAACTGGACACCGACATTCTCTTCGACAGCGGCCGGGCCGATCTGAAGTCGGGCGCCGAGGAGGAGCTTGCCACGCTGGTCCGCTTGCTGCGGTCGCCCGAGGCCGAGGACCTGCGCGTGATGGTCGTGGGCCATACGGACGATCGGCGGATTGTCGACCCGGCGGCTCGCGACGCGTTTCCCACCAATTGGCATCTCAGTGCCAACCGGGCGGTGGCGGTGGTGAATCGCTTGGGTCAACTGGGACTCGAGCCGGGGAGGATCGGACAGGCCAGTTTTGGGGGATATCAGCCCGTTGCCCCCAATGCGGGCCCTTCGGACCGGCAGAAGAATCGGCGCGTCGAGATCTTCGTCATGGTGCCCGATACGCCGGTGGTGGGTTGGACCGAGACGATCCCCTCGGTCTACCGACGGTAGGCTGACCGGGACGCTGAGTTTCCGCCATCCCCGCGAGCATGGGGGGTGTGCAGTCTTGTTTGGCCTGTCGTAGCTGGATTCGTGAGAATTCAGCCGACGCGGGATTCAACGACACGGGTGCCATGGGCGGCTTGTCCGCCCTTGTCTTCGGAGGGATTCGGCAAGGGCGGGCAAGCCGCCCATGGCACCCGCTCATCGGTCCACTTCGCCGGGCACAAGTGGCCGGGCCAAGCGTGCCCCCACGGCACATCTCAGCGCACGGACCCTGTCTTTCACGGCGCCGAAGCGCTATAATCCACTATGATGCCTCCGACGATCCCCAAACTCGTTCCCGCCCCCTGTTCCCCGCCTTGAAACGCTCCATGCCCGCTTCCAAACATCGACCCACCGATCAACCGTCACCCGCACCTACCTCCGCCCACTCCCCGACGGAATGGCTGTTCTGCGTTCCTGTCTGGCTGTTCAAGAAGTCGGCGTCGATGGGTTTGGCTGTCGCGTTGATCACCCTGTTGGCAATCGTGCTGAGTTGGGCCACGTATATCGCCAGCCACTACGGCGACTCGGTGGCCGCCTTCGCGATCTACCGCACCGGGTGGTTTGCCGTGTTGCTGGCCGTGCTGGGTATCAACGTGCTCAACGCCGCGCTGACCCGACTCCCCTGGAAGCGGCGTCACGTGGGATTCCTCGTCACCCACGCG
>JABMRP010000554.1 GCA_013202535.1 Planctomycetota bacterium | reverse complement strand
GCCATGAATAGACCCCGAGGTGGCTCCCGAGTGAAAGGTATGTCCTGCCTGAACGTTGGTGGCGAAGAGGTTTCGAGCCACCGTGCCGCAAAGCCACGTTCGTCCCGCGTCGACCCGATACGGCCCGGCTGCCGCGCTGGACAGCGCCGCGGACACCTCGGGCACGCTCATCGTCATCCCCGCGGGACCGGTCGCTACCTGCTTGCTCGTGGTCACCGCGGGCACGCTCCACGTCGCCTCCACCGGTGAGGGCGACAGGGCCTTGGCCGTGCCGAGCGTCGGTACGGTGGCAGTGATCGCCACGGTGTCGGGGCTGGTCGTGATCGCCCCGCCGCCGGTCGCCGTGAATATCCACTGCCGCGGCCGGATGATGGCGTCCGACTTGGCGTGGAGGAGCATCTCCGCCGGGGTGAGGGCACGGTTCCACAGGCCGACGCGAGCGATCCGCGCCGCCGCCGGGTAAGCGCCCGCGTCCAAAGAGCCGATCGTTACGTTGACGGCGTTGGTCGAGATTGCCCCGGAGTAGCTCCACGAATCCCCGGTATACACCCCGTCCTGCCAGAACTTGACCGTGCTTCCGTCGTAGGTGTAGCCAATCTCGACCCAGGTATCCAGCGCGATCGGGCTGCCGTTCATGCTTCGGGTTGTGCCGCCCAGCTTCATGCGGGCATACTGCGAATTATCGCTATACTGCCAGAAACCCCATGCCGTGTCCCGGCCCTTGGCAAACAGGCCGTTATGCCGAGATCCCGTGTAAATCTTGGCCAGGATCGACGCCGTGAGTTGGGCCGTGACGGCGTTGATGGACGCGGGATTGCCGCAATCGACGCGGTGACCGAGTAATGGGCCCTTGATGTCAAGTGCGTGCCCCTTCTGGCCCAAGACCCAGTCCGTACTCGCGTTCATGTTCGTCAGCGTGCCGTGACTCTGATAGGGGCCCACGTCGCGGAACTCGGTGCCGGTCGACCCCAGCGGAGCGTGCCAGTAGGCGGTCAGTCCCCGCCGCAAGACGCGGGCGGTACTCCCGGCGGCGGAGCGCGCATACCGGCCCCAGCGTGGGCGGGCGAGTCGAGACTGGACCAACTGAATCATCCACTAACCCTCGAACACAAACGGCTTTTCGACGTCGTCGCGCGTCGAAGTCATCGCGGGGATCGTGGCCAACAGGATCGCATCGTCCAGCATCGGATCGAAGTCGGCCTTGTCGCTGGGCCAGGTGGTTCCGCCGTCGTCGGAGATTTCCACAAACAAGTGGAACTCGCCGGCGGTACTGGCGTGGTTGGTCTTCGCGTGGAAGATGCCGGCCAGACCCATGTACTTGTCCGACCCGTTATTCACGGCGGTGCCGGATAGATCGCTGCCGTTGGAGATCGAGTCACCGGTACCGAAACCAAAGTCGTCGGTCTGCTGGGCTTGGTAGACCAGGGCCCCGTCGCCGTCCAGCTTCCAGCCCTTCCAGCCGACGTCCAGCCTCGCCCCGGAGTTGTACGTCTGCAATTGCCCCGTCTCGTTGACACAGAGGAATCGAAAATAGTCCGGCAACATGATTACACGCTCCCGTTGTCGTCGAGGGCCAAGGCGGTGAACACGGCATTGACGGTGAACAACAGATCGTTCTCGCTGCTGTCGGCGAATTCCGAGAGCATCGCCAGACCGTGGGACGTTTCCAGTGTGAGTGTCATCGCTCTCCCTGTCTTTCTAATCTCTAGTCTCTAGTCCCTAGCTCAACTGCAAAATCCCCTCAGCGTTCCACTGGATCGTAAAGTCCGATCCGTCCGGCGTGATCGCTACGGGAAACTCGACCCACGCGATCGGCACCGAATCCGTGTCGTCGGTGACGTGCTTATAGACCAGCGCGCCGGGGACCGTTCGTGTACACGCCGCCAGCGCCGTCCAGGTGACGTCGTCGGCGTCGAACTCGGCCCGGTCGTTGGCGTCGTCCTTATTGACCGCCTCGCCGGCGAGTGCCTGGCGGGCATAGCCGGCCGAGTCGCACTCGTCGAGCGTGGCGAAGCCGTCGACGGTCGTGATGCCGTCGTTTTCCGTGTCGGCCGTGGTATTGGCCATGAGCAGCGCGACCCGGATGTCGTCACCGCCCAGATCGATCTCGCCGGCGGCGATTGCCCGCTTGGCTTCGTTGTAGATAACAGACGCCATGGAGTGCTGCCCTCGATCGCGTGAATGGGGAAACGTGGCCTGCGTTGCCGATAGGAATGAAGCGTAAGTTCGGCGGGTGGCGAGTGGTCAATCCACCACGCGCCACCTCACCGCGCTTCTCGAAAGACGGCTACGCACCGCTGCTGGATGCCGTGCCCGTGCATTTGACGATGTAGCGGGGATTGATGACCGCGGCGGCACCGCGCTCGCTGGCCTTGAAGCGGATGACGATATCCTGATTGAAATCGGCTTCGCTTCCCGGCGGCGACTGCGTGACGGTGATCGGCCAGTTTTCCATGTAGGCAAACGCCTTGGCGAAGTCGCCGATGAACCACCAGGCCTTGGCCGCGTCGGCGGAAATGCCCGAGGCGATGATCCGCCGGTAGGCCAGGCGACTTTCCTCCACCCGATAGTTGCCCAAGGGATTGGCGGCGGTGGTGGCGGTTGCCGCGTCGGCCGCCGTGTAGGTGATCTCGGCGGCGTTGAACACGCGATGGGCCGCGTGGCGATAGGCCGGCATGACCAACACGGTGCTTGCCTGGACCAGCACCGGTTCGCCCGTGTTGGGATCGAGGATGTCGGCGAAGAGCTGCTCGGCCGCGTCGACATTGGTCCAGTCGACCAACTCGTTGGCATCCAAGACGTTGATCCAGGGAGTGGCGGCCTGGTACGTATCGTACTCGGTGCCACGCCACTTGTAGTTGTTCACGGCGCCGATCAGCAGATCGCTGAGCCGCTTCTCCTTGTTCAAGCCGAGGATTTCGCCCACCTCGGCCGCGCGGCTGAGCACCAGGTGCGTGCGATCGAAGAAGATCGCCTCCTTCGTGACCGGCACGATGAATCCCCGCTTGGTGGTCGACGGGGTTTCGATGTAGTCTTCCCCGAACCCCAAGCTGGGATAGGGCATTCCCGGGTGGATTTCATCCACCTGATCGGCCGTTCGCGACACACCGGGGATCTTTTCTCCGTCGAGCCGGGTGGGAATTGTGCTCACCAGCTTCGAGACGACGAAGGCCTCTTGCTGGTAGGCCTCCATGATCTTCGAGTAAACGACTTGCCCGGTGATGTTCAAGAACGCGGTCACGTCGACCCCGTCGCCGGCTTCCAGAAGATTCACGCCGGTTGTGTTTCGGGGGTCCATCGCGCGAACCCAGTGGTGTCCGTCGGGCACCAGCCCCTCGGCCAGATCGCGGATGCTGAAATCGTCGGCCCTGAGGTCCTTCCGGGCCAGTGCCTCGGAGAGATGTTCGACCGTCTTTTCCGGCCCGTCCAGTTGATACCGGCGTCGGAGTTCACGATATTTGATCGTTGCCACGAGTGGATTCCTCCAGAATGAAAAGGTTTCGATTGGGAGTGTTTCGGATTGCGTGCTACACGCCGCTGGGGCTGGTGCCCTCGACGCCGCCGGTCATCACCGTCGAGCGGACGTCGACCAGCACGCTGGTGCCGGCGGTGGCCACGCGCTTGGCCACTCGCCCGAGGGCGTACATGCTGGCCGACACGGTTGCCACCTGCTGATCGAGCAGGGCATCGCCGGCCGTGTTTTCGTCGGCGCCGATGAGGTCGCCCAGTTCAAAGGTGCCGCTGGCGCAATCGAACTCGAAGACACCGGTCGTGGCGACGCGGATCGGCGTCGTATCGCCGCTACGGCTTCGTTGCATGGCCACGCCCAGGAAGTTGTCGGCGAACAACTGCTGATTGGCCGTCTCGCTCCCCTGGTCGCTCTGTGACGAAGCCGGCTTGGTGTCGTCGGTGTCTTGCCAGAGCAGATCGCCGATCTCGACAACCGTCGCCGAATCGACCGCTGCCACCACCGGATTGGTGTCGCCGTATCGCCATCGCATTGTGTTACTCATGCCATTGTTCTCCGACTTAAAAAACGAGGTTTCGATTTGCGTGGATTGGTTGTCGGGGGTCCGCCGGACACGCGCGGCGCCCGGGCAGGCTTACCCATGGGTTTCACGTAATGGACCGGACGAAGGCCTCGGTGTTGTAGCCTCCCGCCGCGCCGACAAGGTTCTGATCGCGTGCCGTCGGCTTGCCCGGACGGGCAGCGCGATCGGAAACCGACGCCACGAGCCGGGCTCGTTCCTCGATCAGCTTGCTCATCGCCGTCTCGTCGGGCGCCGCCAAGAGCGACTCGACGAACTGCTCGCTGACCACGGCCCGATCCCATCCGTCGGCCTCCTCGGGGTCGGGCAGGCCGTGCTTCCGCAACAGCCGGGTCATGGTCGCCCGTTTCCGGCGCGCCGTTTCCAGCGCGCGGAGCCCGTCAAGCTCCTCTCGGGCCGACTCAAACTCGGCGCCCCGTTCTCGAATGAGCGTGTCGACCAGATCGGCCCGATACCGCCGCAAGTCGTCGACCGTCGCCTCGGCCAGAAGCGGCGGATCCTCGCTGGGCCCACCGGTCGGTTCGCCGGTCCCCTCGAACAATCCTCGCGTGGTGGCCGGGTCGGCCACCAGATCGACGCTCTGCACCTTGGTAATGGCCTCGACGACCAGCCGGTCGCCGCGTCGCGAGGTGCGGGCACAAACATTGTGCGAAAAGCCGACGTTCTCCGGCGCGTGCTCGGCGTCCCAGGCCAACTGTTCGGCCAGGGCGTGCTTGGGATTGAAATGGAAATCGCCGAAGAGCCCCTCGCCCGGCCGCGCCGCAACGTTGCGGATCGCGCCGATCCGATCGCGGTAATCCCGCGGCGAGAGCGGATCGCCCTGCGGATGGTTGACGTTGACCTTGGTGCCCTCGTAGAGCTTGGCGGCTCGGCTCAGCGCCTCGGGCAGATACGTTCGCCCGTTACGCGACTGGAGCCCGAGGATCTTTACGCCGCGGACCACACCCGCCTCGCGGTCCACGCGTATCGCGACTCCTCGGGAATCGAACAGTTCTTGAAGCGTTTCGTTCATCGTATCGGGTTCCTTGATCGTCTCTGGTTCCTCGGGACAAGAACAAAAAAAGAGCCCACGGCAAACCACGGGGGTCTGCAATGGGCTCTTGGAGATACCTACTGGAGGTAGGCTCTGTCGGATACCGGTTAGATGGTCAGCGGAAAAAGGGGACAGGTACATTTTGCCGGAACGGCCCGAAGGGTGCTTCGCACAAAATGTACCTGTCCCCTTTTTCCTGTTAGGTTGTTATCGCTGGCTACGCACTACCGCTCGATCTGCTCGACACGGCGGCGAATGTGTTGGATGGTTCCGTCTTGTACGCTCAGCTCAATGCCGGCGGTTCCGAAGAACCCCCGCTTGAGGATTTCGGCGAGGATGGCGGCCAGTGTCTCTTCCACCTGGCTCACCTTCGTCGCGTTGGTCGGCGTTTTTGCGTGCGTCATCATTAAGAGCCAACCTACCGCATCGAGTGGCCTAATTCAAGCACTTTTTTGGCCACTCCGGGAGAGTGTTTTTCTAGCCATTTTCACCTCGCCCGATCAGCGTCTGCTCGCGGTCCGGTTCGAGACCGTGGCGCATGGCCATGGTTTGCACGGACATGGCGCCGTTGCGGACCAGGATCTGGTCGGCCTGGGTGTCCTTGAGCCGGTCGCGTACGGCCAGCGAGGGCATCACCGCTTGGATCTCGACCGCCGTGCGCGCTTCCGGCGCGAGGCGTCCCGCGGCCACCGCGCCCTCGACCACCCGCCACATCACTTCCAGATCGTCCTCTTGCATGTCGTGTTGCTGGCGCTGGAACATCTTCACCGCCGGACCCTCGGCCACCATGGTCGAGGCGTAGTTGGCGTTGGAGGCATCGCTGCTGAGCATGAACTCGGGCATCACCAGCCGGCTGGCCACGGCGCGCAGCTCGGCCTGCAACACGGTCACGTACCGGCCGGCGTCAATACCCCTGGCGGGGAAATCGTACTCGACGTCGGCAACGGCGTCGAGAATCGTACCGGGGCCGTAACGGCGGAAATGGCTTGTCCGCCCGCTGCGCTGATTGGTCACGCTCACGTCGGCCTGATCTTGCACGAATTGCTCGACGGCGCCCTTGGTGCCCGAGCCGTGTTTGCGAATCAGGGCGATCGCCGATTGGATTTCGGCGACCACGCTCATATTCCTCAGCAGCTTCTCCGCTCGGCGGAGGTTCTTCCGTACGGGAAAGAACAACGGCAAGCCGCGTTTGACGTTGGCGTCGACGTTGGCCTTGCGGTGCTGGATGTCGCCCGCATCGACCGGCCGGCCGTCGACGTAGTAGGCCAGCACGGTCTCGACGTCGAGCGGATCGGTGCGGATACCGAATCCGGCGTTTCGATCGGCCGATAACTCCGGCGGCGTCGACACTTGCGCCGGCTCGACGAACCGGATTCTCGTCGTTCCGTCCGGCGCGGTGAAGAAACGCAGAAAACACTCGCCGTCGCGATCCTTGCGGCGGACGATTTCCTGCTGCCGCTGGTGCCACTTGTTGATCCGCACGAACGCATCGACCACTTGCTGCACTTCGCCGGCCAACTCCGCGGCGGCCAGTTCATCTGCCGCATACCCCGGCTTCGGTGTCACGCGATAGACGTGGCCGGAGCCGACAATGTAGCTGATGCGGTTTTCGTGGCCGTTGATCGCGAATTCGTTCGTGGAGGCCAGGGTCCGGCATTGATTGCGAATTTGGGCCAGTTGCTCTTCGGTGGTAAACGGCGCACCGGCCGGCGTGGCGTGAGCTGACGCCTGGCCGATGCGATCCCAGGGTGTGCCGTCGCCGTCGAAGTAGGCGTCGGCCGGGTCGACGAAGGTGTCCCAGAGTTCGTCGAACGCCTCCATGAGCCGCTTCTCCACGCGGTCGAGGCCGCCGGGAGCCGCGGACCCATTCTGATTGTTGGTGGTTTCTTGCATGATTTGGATTCCTGTTTTCGGGTTGTCGAGGGTAAGAGGCCACGGACGAAATACTCGCTATCCCACAGTCAAACGGTTCCCCAGGCCGTCGTCGGCCGGAACGTTGCACAGGCGGGCGGCCAGGCGAATCGCCATTTCGGCCGCGTCGGGGCCGTCGTCGTGATCGCCGTTGGGAAACTCCCTGAGTTGTTCGACCAGCAGGGCCGTACCGGGCGAATCACTCTTAGCCCGCAATCGTTTCGTCGCCAGGTACGGCCCGAGTCGGCGAATGCGCACCTGTTTGTTTACGCGATTGTCGATCGGCGCAGGCCGCGCTCCGAGGATACCCTGGCGCCGAAACTCGGCCTCGAACTCGGCGCCGAGCAATTCTTGAAACTGATTGGTCTCCAGGCCGAACGCGTCGGGTTGGAAGCGCCGATAGAGTTCCACACCGTCGGCCACGATTTGGGGCGTCGGGCGGCGCGCCAGATCGGCTTCCAGGTAGAGCATGCCCTGGCGGTCGACCCCCAGCATCACAAATGCCGAGTAATCACCCCGCCGGGCGTCGACGCCTTTGCTTGGATCCAGCGCCAACGTCTTCACTCGCAACTGCCGGGGCCAGACATCGAACCAGAGGTGTTCGTCGAAGTACGACTCGGGCCATTCGCACAAGGCCGGATCGCGAGGCAGGTTCTGCTTTTCGCGATCGAAGGCCGCGGGACCACTTTCGGCCCGCATGCACATCAGTGTGTAGAGGTCTTCTTCCTCGGGCCAGAGGACCTCGGCCCCGGCGTCCATTTCCTGGCGATGGGATTCGTAAAACGCCCGGGCCGATTCCCGATAGCCGGGCGCCTCGACTTGCGTGTAGAGCGATTCCCATTG
>JABMRP010000553.1 GCA_013202535.1 Planctomycetota bacterium | reverse complement strand
CGTCAAAAGGACAATCGGATGACCCCACGCCCCCGGCAGCGAGATGGGCAACAAGTACGCGCCGATGGCGATGGCCAGATACATCAATCCCAGGGCCAGCAGCGACGGCACGAGCAGCCCCCCGCTCCGCTTGTAGACCCATAACCCGATCAGCACGGCCACGGGCAGATTGACCCACACCGAGAGGACCGACTCGGGATACATCTTGAAGATCGCGGCGATGACCAGCCCGAAGATGGCCAGCACCAAGGTCAGCGCGAAGAAGAGGATGCAGAGAAAGAGCATCCGCGCCCGGGGTGCGATGATCCGCCCGGCGATTTCGCCGACCGTTTGCCCCCGATTGCGCAACGACACGACCAGGGCCGAGAAATCGTGGACGGCGCCCATGAAGATCGATCCCAACACAACCCAAAGCAGCGCCGGCAGCCACCCCCAGAACACGGCAATGGCCGGACCGACGATCGGGCCCGTGCCGGCGATACTGGTGAAGTGATGGCCGAAGATCACTTCCTTTCGCGTGGGTACGAAATCGACGTCGTCGCGTAACTGCCGGCTGGGGACCGGGGCCGCCGGATCGAGTTTGAAGATGCGCCGCGAGAGCCAACGTCCGTAGGTGTGATACGCCACGATGTAGGCCACAAAGGCCGAGCCGGCAATGAGAAGTGTGTTCACCGATAGGTTCTCGCGAGGGTCGTGTGGTTCCCGTTCCCCGAGTTTAGTGTTCCCCGGGGTTGATCATCAACGGGACACAGGGATTTCTTTGCCGCACACCCCCGCGATCGGGTGGTAGATCGTGCCGGCCCGCTTTACTCGACCGGGATTCGGCGGCCCCCTCCTTCTGGCAAGATAGGGAAGTCCACAGGCCCGTGAGGATTGACGATGCCACCACATAGCGGTATCCTCACTAGCATCTTGCCAGCCGACTGCCGGCAAACGGTAGTCGGGGTAGAATAGTAAGTTAGCGAGACAAAGGGGCCCCATGTCACTCAAAGCGTGCCACGAATGTGGTAACCAAGTGTCGCACAAGGCCACGGCGTGCCCGAAGTGCGGAGCACCGATGAAGGAGGGAATCGGTCAAATCCCCTGATGCCTCGAAGAAAGGGAACTCCTGAGCGAATCAACTGGCCAGTTCGCATCGCGATGGCGATCGGCTTCGGCATCTTGGCGTTGATCTTCTTTGCACTCTCACGATGAAATGGGAACTGGACATGCAGCATGTCACTGACGAAATGCTCGCTGAGGCGATCAACGGGCTCTCCGACGCAACCTTCGACACCCACGCTGTAGAGCAGCGCGTACTGCGGAAGTATCCTGTTGCCGTCGCTCACGAGATCATCGAGCATCGAAACAACAACGACGTTCTTCAACAGTTCAGCGCATCATTCAGCAGACGAATTGCTGCGGCTTTCCCCGGTCAAGTCGATAAGGTTCAGAAGATCGCCTCGCCAAACCTCGGTGGACGCGATAGCAAGAATCAGCAATGGCATCGCCGGTTCGCGGCGGTCACGGCGGTCACGGCTCGCTAACAAGGGGTTGAAGCCGACACGGACAAGCGGCGGGTTTTCGATTCGCAAAGAAAGCGCAAAAGAAGGACAGGCATTATTCAGCGACCGTTGGATTAACGGCGAGATGTGTTAATGCGGCATGTCGCGCTAATACGCTGCCACGACACGCCTTACAGCGGGTGATGATCCGTGCGTGGAAGGCGGAGCGGGAGGATAATGCCTGCCCTTTTCTTTTGTCCCCGACTGACGACGTTGCGAAAACTGGAGCACACCAAGTGGTGAAAGAAACCGAACGCTGTCCTGAATGTTCCCAGGAAATGGCGATTCCCCCAGAGCTTTCGGGGAAGTTGGTTCAATGTCCGAATTGTCGAAGCCAGTTTCCCACCGCCCGGCGTTCTCCCGCGATCCGCATCGCCCCAGCGGCCACGCTACAAGGTGGCGTGGCCAGCCGTTTACGGAAACGACGGCAAAAGAACGTCGGCCTGACCGTACTTATCGCCGCCTTAACAACCGTCATCATAGGCGCCTGCTTGGCCTTCCTACTTCTCGGCGCAAACCGCAAGGATGATGCAGAACGTGTTCTTTGCGACGCCCTCGATAGTTGGATTATGGGCGAACGGATGTCCAGATACAGCGAAAACAATCCCGAGATCGACTACCTAGTGATGTACGCTTGGATTTCCAGTACAAAGTTGCTCCGGTATAAGATCACGGCCTATAAGTACAACGAAAACCGCAGTGCCTTGGACTCGCCGACTCAGAAGGCAGACGTCCATACCTTTGCCGTAACACTTATCTTCCAGAGCGAGGCTAATACTGAACTCGTGGTGGGTCGGACCGTTGAGGTCTACCAACTTCCCGAGGGCAAGTGGGTCGTGAAAGAGGTGCCAGAATGACGTTGCCCAGGATCGTTGCGGATTGGTAGGGATCCGAAACTCTGTTTTGGCAGAGAAAGGACAGGGAAAAGGAAGAAAGGACAGGCATTATTTAGCGACCGCTGGATTGACGCCGAGATGGGTTAATGCGACATATTGCGATAACACATTGTGGCGAAACGATTTACAGTGGCCGAGCAGCCGTGCGGTGGAAGCGGGGCAGAAGGATAATGCCGCCCTCTTACTCTCCTTTTACTCTCGTCTTGCTTCTTTGCTTGCAAGCAGTGCCGTGGAGCTGAGCCCGAATCCCGGCAGAAAGCACTCCTTGCAGGTAAGCAGTGGCACACATTCTCCACCATGTGGGCCCTTCCCCGCGCTGAAACCGGCTCGGACGTGGACATTGGCGGCCTGCCACTTATAATGGTCAGTTCCGCGGGCGGTTTTCGTGCGCGCGGACATCTTACCGTTTATCGCCCCATCGCGAAATCAAGGAGTACACGCGTGCCGGAGAAGGTCATCATTATCGGAAGCGGCCCGGCGGCATGGACGTCGGCCATCTACTCGGCCCGGGCTTCCATGGAGCCGCTGGTCTTCGAGGGCGCCATTACCGAAGAGAATCGCCTGGCCGGTACATTGCCGTTGGGTCAATTGGCTCTGACGACCGAAGTGGAAAACTATCCCGGATTTCCCGCCGGAAATCTCGAAGGCTTCCTCGACGATTCGATCGAAAAAGACAAACGCCAGATCATGGCTCCACACGGTGGCGAAGGGGGCAGCGGCCCGGAGTTGATGGAACTCGTACGGCAGCAGGCCGTGAATTTTGGCACCCGGATCGTTACAGACGATATCGTGCAGGT
>JABMRP010000552.1 GCA_013202535.1 Planctomycetota bacterium | reverse complement strand
GTGGCATAGCCGGCCGCCTTGAACCGCTCGGCGAGGGTGACGTGTTCCAGGGGCAGCTCGTCGAGCGTTTCGGCGGGCAGCGGGCGCCCGTCGTCGGGAACGAACCGATCGGGGATGTGCGTGGTCAGGTGCAGCCGGGCCGGCGACTGGCCCGTCATCAGCGCCGCCCGGGTCGGCGAGCAGACCGGTGCGGCGGCATACGCATCGGTAAATCGCATCCCCTGCCCCGCGAAGCGATCGATATGGGGCGTATCGAGCCGCTCGTTGCCCTGACAGTGCAAGTCCATCCAGCCCATGTCGTCGACCAGCACGAAGATGATGTTGGGCCGATCGGCGACCGTGGAGGTCGATAGCCCGCAGATGGCCGCCAGCAAAAAGAGACATGGGAGAAACATGCGGCGAGTGCGTATCATGACCGGTCTCCGGGGAAAAACGGGGCCACATCTCGGCGGAGCGAGATGGCTACTGTACGGGGGCCACATCTCGGCGGAGCGAGATGGCTACTGTACGGGGGCTACATCTCGGCGGAGCGAGATGGCTACTGTACGGCACCCAGTATGAATGGTTCCGGGCGGCGATTCAACACGATCGGCCATCCTGCCCACGAAAAAAGCCCACGGGTGGGCATCCCGTGGGCTTGAAGATGTTGCTTCCGGTGGTCCGAAAGGCCGGGCTACCGGGGTATCGGCACACCGGCGGCGGCTCGGGCCTTTTTCTCCCGCATGAACCATGCGTGTTCGGGGCTGGCGAGAATCGCCTCGATCAGGTCCTTGGCCGGTTTGGCCTGCAGGAGTTTGCCGGCGGCTTCGGCCTCGTGAACGATCTCACGAGCCTGCGGAATCAACTCCATGTACATCCGCTCGGCCACCTCGTACATACCGTGCCAGTGGGCGTAGTCGGGGGCCATCATCGAGGCCCCATGGCGTGCCCGGCGGCCTTCGTGATGCCAGAGGTAGAACCAGGTCCATTCGATCTCCTCGTCGAACGGCGTGGCGGTCAACAGGGCCTGACCGGTCGTTTCATCCTTCTTCTTCAAAGCGTCCATGATCGCCTTGCCCGGCTTGCCGAACTTCTCGTTGTAGAGCAGGACGAAATCGTCGTACTGCTTATAGAAGCCGTTGACGGTGTCGGGTGCATGGCAATTGAAGCAGACGTTTTTCATCTCGTCGCGCTTCGGGCCGGCCTTGTCCACGATATCCTTGGCCGTGGGATCCTTTTCCAACTCGGCGGGCTTAACCAGGTAGACGCATTTTCCATGGGAGTTGGTGTCGAGGATCTGGCTGACCATGGGCCGGTTGGTCCAGGAGATTCGCTCGCCCGGGTTGTGGGTGACCCGGCCCTTGTTGCGCTTGTTGCCCGAGAGATGGCAGGTGGCACAGGTGGGAGCCGCCGAGTAATCCTCGCCCAGCACCCAGGTTTTGGAGTCGAGGTTCATGTGGTCCTTGAGATCGCGATAAGCGACGCCGTGTTTCGATTCCTCGTAGATTTCCTTCTGCGGATGGTCGGGGCCCAGGTGGCACTTGCCGCAGTTCTCGGGCTGGCGGGCACGGCGTGGCGAGAAATCGTGGCGCGAATGACAGGCCGAGCACGAGCCGCGCGACCCGTCGAGGTTCAGTCGGCCGATGCCCGTGTTGGGCCATCGACTATGGTCGTAAAGCGGCTTACCGTCGTCGTTGCGTTTGATGGCGGCCACGGCGGCCTGATTGGTCGGTTTCCCGTCGGCGTCCGGTTTTAGTTCCGTAACGGAAATCGTTTCACCCGGCGTGGTCGACTGCAGCGCGATCTTGCTGCCGTGGCACTGCTGGCAACCGGTAAAGGCCGAGGCCAAGCCGTTGATTTGCGTGCGCGTGTCGACCGGTGTTCTCACCGTGAGGGGGTTTTCGGGCGTCGATCCGAAGGGAGCGAACATCGAGTGAGAGGCTCCCGGCACCTGCGAGCCGTCTTCCCCCTCGACCGTTTCGGTGGCGCGGAACCCCTCGACGACCTCGGCCAGGGTGTTATCGAGCGAGTGGAGGATATTGCCGGCCCGGGAGTGGTGGCTGGCGGTGAATTCCTCGAATTCCTTGGTGTGGCAATTGCCGCAATCGCGGGGAGTGACCACCGTGGCGATGAGCGAGCCCTCGTGCTGGAAGGCGTCGGCATCGCCCTCTTCGGCCTTATGGCATTCGTAGCAGCCGATTTCCTTCTGGGCGTGGGTGCTGTGACTCCAATGCTCAACGATGCCCGGCGATTCGTTCGCGTGGCATTCGACGCAGGCTTCCGAATTCGCCCCGGCGATGGCCCGCGGCTCGATTAACCCGGCTTCTTCCTTCTTTCGGATGATTTCCATCCACTGGACGAACAGAAGCGAGGCAAGAAAGGTACCGCCGAGCACGGCGATCACGATGCGTTTGGTTTTCAGGTTCATGCTCGCTCCCTCGTATAAGTTTTCATAGTCGCGACGGCCTCGGAGGGCCATCGTACGGAGTTTTGAAACAAGGTCTAGTGTGCGACCGCTGCTTCCCAGACGGTCATACCGATGATCGCCACGGCCACGGCAACGCCGATGCAGATGC
>JABMRP010000551.1 GCA_013202535.1 Planctomycetota bacterium | reverse complement strand
CACCCGCTGCCCTGGTACAATACGATCGTCTGGACGGCCATCACCGTGCCGCTGGGCATCCTCGCGCTGACCCTCGCCGGGG
This sequence comes from Planctomycetota bacterium, assembly GCA_013202535.1. GTDB lineage: Bacteria > Planctomycetota > Planctomycetia > Pirellulales > Thermoguttaceae > JABMRP01. The sequence goes on along the minus strand of JABMRP010000551.1, from coordinate 4,095 downwards.
TGATCGCCACGACCCGGTGTTTGCGATCCGAGCCGGCCGGCTCGCTGGTGCTGGGGCATTGGCTGATCCTGCTGGTCGTTCGAGCGCTGCCCATGGCTCCACCCCACGACGGCGTTCGTCTGCTGCTGCCGGGCTTCGCCTTCCTGGCCGTGTTGGCCGGCATCGGATGCGGCTCTCTTTGGAGGTGGACAAGCCGGCAGCGATCCGCCGGACGCATCGCGCCGCGGTGGCTCGCCGCCACGGGAATCGGATTGCTCTATCTGACCAGTGCCGGCAGTCTGTTTTGGTATGCGCCGCAGTGGCTCTCCTACTACAACCTGCTCATCGGCGGACTCCCCGGCGCCACGGCGCGGGGCATGGAACCCACCTACTACTGGGACGCCCTGGACCGGCCGACACTCGACTGGCTGAACGAGAACACGGCCGAGGGCGAGAAGATCAGCTTCGCCGCGGCGCCGCCGGAGAACCTCATGTTGATGCAGCGCTGGGGGTGGTTGCGGCACCCGTGGCAAGAGGAAGTACCGGGGCGCTGGGCATGGCGCGTCGTGCAGCACCGGCCCAGTTCTTGTCAGCCGGCCGACCGGCGGCTCATCGAGCGGGAACCGGCGGCCTACGAGAAAACGATCCGCCAAGGTGGTTGGGGGCCATGGCGTCTCGACGTTCGGCTGGTCGGCGTATTTCCGTATCCCCAATACGTCGACGCCCGCCGAGCCGATTCAGTTCCATAGCGGCCGCTCAAGGGGTCATGCCGTCCGAATTTGCCGATGGTATCACTTCTATCGCCTGTGCGGGCCGTTTCTTCGCGTCGGCTGCGCATCGACGGCCTTGGCAAGCTACCCTTGAGACGACGATTGCTAACCCTCCTCGAGCGGCCGACGGGTCGCTCGATTACTCGAAATCGAGTGCCCCCCATGTCCACACAGTCCATCCGAGTCTTGGTCGTCGACGACTCCGTCTTGATTCGGGAGATGATCAAGGATCGCATCGCGGAAACACCCGGCATGGAAGTCGTGGGGACCGCCTGCAACGGCGAGCTGGCGCTGCCCGCCTTGGACCGATTCCACGCCGACGTCGTCACGCTCGACATCCAGATGCCGAAAATGGATGGACTGGAGGCGCTTGCGGCCATTCTCGATCGGCAGCCCGTGCCGGTCATCATGGTCAGCGCGTTGACCCAACGCGGGGCCGATACAACGCTCGACGCGCTGGACCGGGGCGCCATGGACTACGTGGCGAAGCCCGAAGTCGGCAGTCCCGACGCCCGGCAATGGCTCGACGAGCTGGTGCGCAAGATCCAATCGGTTGCGGGGGCCGACGTTGCCCACGTACTGAAAATTCGCGAGGAACGAAAAGAGCGTCGCCAACAGCGCAGGCAACAGGAACCGCTGGGGAAACAGATTTCGCAGGTTATTCCCGCCGCGCTGGCGGACAAGTGCATCGCCATCGCCATTTCGACCGGCGGCCCCCCCGCGTTGGCAGGTTTGTTTGAAACGCTTCGGCCGCCCATGCCGCCTATCGTCGTCGTGCAACACATGCCGGCCCAATTCACCAAATCCTTTGCCTGGCGACTCGATTCGCTTTCCTCGCTCTCCGTTAAGGAAGCCGAGGACGGCGATCTCTTGCGCCCGAACCACGTGTTGATCGCTCCTGGTGGAAAACACCTCCAACTCCGCAGGCACGGAGATGGGGTGAAAGCACGCGTTTCCGACGGACCGCCGGTCAGCAGTCACAAACCCTCGGCCGACGTGATGATGCGGAGTGCCTCCGAAGCCTTCGGGCCGGATTGCCTGGGCATCATCATGACCGGGATGGGACGCGACGGATCCGACGGCTGCCGCGACATCCGCCAGGCCGGCGGCTACGTTCTCGGCCAGGATCAGGCCAGTTCCGACGTCTACGGGATGAATCGCGTGGCCCAGATCGAGGGCAACGTCGATCGGCAGTTCTCCTTGTCCAAGGCAGCCGGAACGATCGCCGTCCAGATCAAGCGGCTGTGGAAGGCCTCGTGCGCTGCCGCCCCGTGACATGCGGCAGAGCGATGCGGTCATTTCGAGTGGTTAATGAACCACCTATCACGCGGGGGTAACCATGGGATAGTCTGCCGATTTCGAGTCGGCTAGGCGGAATTATTCATGGGGTTGTAGCTACGTTCGCCAGAACGTGGGACGTGTCCGAGGGTTCCGCCGACTGGCATTTTCGCGGCATCCGTGGTAGGCTGAATTATGTGCGGCAAGATGCGTACGGCTGGATGAATGACGGCTCCCGTGGGATATTTCACCTTATCTTATCATGGTTCGCCAGTCACCCCGTGAAGTTTGAAGCTCGGGGGGGCAGTACCGATCGACTTCTCTTCGGTGTTTCGTGGCGACCTCAATTGGCACGGATCGCAAACCTCTGGCGGCGACGTCGGCATGGGCAAGCTCAAAGTTGACGAATTCCTCGATCTGTTGCGGCGCAGTGGGCTGGTCGAGCGCGACCAGATCAACCGCGTCGTTCTGCGGATCAAGGCCCAGGCCAAAGACAAACCGGTCACCGGACCGCGCGTTGTTTCCGAGCGATTCGTCGACGCCGGTCTGATCACGCCCTGGCAGCAAGAGAAGCTTCTCGAAGGACGGCACAAGGGTTTCTTTCTCTCCAGCTACCGGTTGTTGAATCATCTCGGCGCCGGGGGGATGAGCAACGTGTTTCTGGCCGAGCACGTGCTGATGCAGCGCCGGGTTGCCATCAAGGTGCTCCCCAAGAAACGGGTCGACGACTCCTCGTACCTCGCCCGGTTTCATCGTGAGGCCCAAGCGATCGCCAACCTGGACCATCGCAATATCGTCCGGGCGTTCGATTTCGACAACGAAGGCGACGTCTACTACATGGTGATGGAATACGTCGACGGGCGGGACTTGCAGCGGATCGTCCGGGACGACGGGCGGTTGAAATATCAGGTGGCGGCCGACTACATCCGGCAAGCGGCCGAAGGACTCGCCCACGCCCATCAGCGAGGGCTCATCCACCGCGACATCAAACCGGCCAACCTGCTGGTCGACGCGAAGAGCGTCGTCAAAGTGCTGGACATGGGTTTGGCCCGGTTTGCCGGAGAAGACCGCGCGTCGCTCACGGTCGCCTACGACGAGAACGTCTTGGGGACGGCCGACTACCTTGCCCCGGAGCAGGCGATCGACAGTCACGGAGTCGATACCCGGGCCGATATCTACAGCCTTGGCTGCGCCATGTACTACCTCATCAGCGGGCATCCGCCGTTTCCCGACGGCACGCTGCCGCAGCGTTTGATGATGCACCAGAAGCAGCAGCCGCGCGATATCCGCGAAGAACGTTCGGACGCGCCGGAGGATCTGCTGAAAATCTGCGCGCGAATGATGGCTAAGAAGGCCGAACACCGATTCCAGACGGCAGGCGAAGTGGCCGGCGCGCTGGGCGATTGGCTGACCCTACACGGCCACGACTTCGATTCGGGCGATAGTTCCGGATCTTCGCGAGGGGTTGCCGCGGCTGCCTCCGCCGCCTTTGCCGCGAGTGATCGACCGGGCGATGGCTCGGCCGGCAGCAAAACCCCGAGACGTCCCGCCGGAGACACGCGTCCCGGGAGCGCCCGGCGAAAAGGCTCGCCGGGTGGTAGTTCCACGCAAAAATGGCCCACCGCAACCGGTCCCAGCGCCGCCGACACCGACGCCAAGCTCAAGCAGCGCACGAGCAAGCCACGTGGCTCCTCGGTGAAGGTGGCTTCGGCGACCGCGGGCCAATCCTCCAAGAAGCAGTCTTCCTCGAAACTGACATTGCCCACGGCCGTTCCGCTGGACGAATCCCCCCTTCCGAAAATCGTCATCCAGACCGAGGCAAGCCAAGACCAGGAAGCCCCCGTCTCGGCAACCGAACGGCTTGAGTCGTATCGCAGGACTTCGGCCCAGGGCCCCGTTCCGATGTGGGTGTGGATCGCCATCGGCATTGGCGGTCTGGCCGCGGTCGCGCTATTGATCTTGCTGTTGATCACCGGCGGCGGCACGCTGTAGCAGCCCGTTGAAAAAAGGGACTCTGCCGGAACGTGTGCCACTGCTTGCTTGCAAGCAGTGCCTTTTTGCCAGGTTT
>JABMRP010000550.1 GCA_013202535.1 Planctomycetota bacterium | reverse complement strand
CAACAAGGGCAGCCGGTATAACAATCTCTTCCTTTGGGCGGATAACCCCTACCCGGCGGCGACCGCGGTGAACGGTGCCGGAGACCTCGACGGGTTTTGGAGCGACTGCCTGGCCAATAGTTTGGCGTGGAGGCTGTTGGCCGACAAGACACTCGGGGCGACCATGTATCGGTGCATCGGGGGGATTAGTTCCTTCGGTGGCGATGCGGACTTTGCAAACGAAGAGAGCACGACGTCCATTTCAGGATACTTTGTCGATTGCGAGGCCAGAGGCAATACGACGGGATACGCATACTACTCCGGTAGCTATGCGTTTGGTGGGTGTGCGGGAACGGGTTGCATTATCACTAGCGAGGCGGTCTTTATTCGCTGTGTGGGCGGGATCAAGTCGTTTGCCATGGGCAAGGAATGCGCCGGGCTGTTTGTCGACTGCACCAGCGGCGCAACGAGTTTTGGTGGAACCATCTCGGCAGACTCCGCCGACCAGGGCTCATTCACAGGGATGGCAATCCGTTGCGTGGCAAACGAAGATGTCAGCGGCACGTATCCCAACGCATCGTTTGGCGGGACGGCGACAGAGGGTTACGGCGGAAACTCCGGGACGCTGATTGATTGCGTGTGCCACGACATGGTTCTGCCGATGCGTGTCACGGGGGCCATCATTGACAGGTGCTCGTTTGAAGTGCGGTCCAACAACAAGGACTGCATCACCCTGCTGGACGGCAACAGCACGATCACCGACAGCACGATCCTGGTATACGAAGGCGGCGATGGCGTGGCGATCAACGCGGGCGAGGCGTTCAACGTCTGTGCGGCGGGGAACCGCTACAACAACAAGGCCACGGGCACGGCTACGGGATTGGGCACCAACGTGACCAACACGGCGCCGTTCAACGGGCCGGAGCAGGACGCAAGCCAGGCGGCCCTGGTGGCCAATAACCTCGACCACCTGATGAAAACGGCCTGTGCGTCGAACACGTTGACCAACGCCGTGGCGGATTACTCGGCAATGGCGTTCCTGCTGGCCATCGGGGCGGACATCAGCCGCTACAGCGCGACGACCGAGAGCCTGGAGGCGTTGCGCAATCACGGGGATTCGGCCTGGACGGGCGCCGCGATTTCGGGCAGCTCGACCGTCGGGGCCCTGACGACGACCGGCTGCACGGCGTACCAGCACGCCAGGCTGGGGCCGTTCACGTTTACGGCACCCGACGACACGGCGCAGACGGGCGACAGTCATTCGTTCATCGTCTACAACCCGATGGACCCGGACACGGTGGTCTTCGAGCTGAACACGGCGGGCAGCGACATGACGATCAGCGGCGACAGCGACGAGATCGTGACCGTGTTGCAGGCCACCGACCCGGACGAAAACACGGCCACGGCCGGGACGTGGAACTATATCCTGCGGAACACGACGGACGACACGGCGATAGCCGACGGGTCGCTGGTGATTGAACCGAGGCCGGATGTGACCTTCGTGGAATAATAAAAGGAGCAAGCGATGGCTGATTTCGAGACACTGGAGCGGATATACGATCGATTGGTGGAAGAACACGATAGAGCGGATGAGGTGGATGAGGACTACTATTCGCCTTGGATGGAAGCCGTTGCGATCAGGGACGTTATCGAGGAGGTCAAGCAGTTGCGGGCCAAGTGCAGCGAACGGCAAACACGAGATCAAGCGCAAGGCGCCGGACATGGCGAGGCCGACCTCGCTTCTGCGGATAGGCAGATACACTGAGGGCGTAATGGGCAAGCTGAAGACGAAACGCGACGTTAAGGTGATAACGCGGGTCGACATAGAGCGAGCCAGGAGATCCATGCTGAAGGCAAGGCGAGCTATGCTGAAGGCAAGGCGAGCTATGCTGAAGGCAAGGCGAGCTATGCTGAAGGCAAGGCGAGCCGAACAGGTGACGGCTGAATATGACGACCTACAGGCCGGGATTCAGGAGCGGAAAGCAGTACACGCCCAACAGGGGCACGAGCCAACGGGGATCAACGCGCAGATGGAGGCGGTTCAGGAGGGCGGTGTTGACCAGGTATCCACTCTGCGTGCGGTGCCTGGCAAAGGGGCGGACGGAGCCGTCGACGGTGGCGCATCACATCGAGGAAATCGCGGGGTATGACGACCCAAAGTGCTTTGACTGGACGAACATCGAGGCGTTGTGCCGGGACTGTCACGAGAGACACCACGGGAGGGTGAAGCAATGAATCTTATCGGGTGGATTATGTTTCTATGTGGGGTGATCCCTTTGGTGTGTCTTGCGATCGGCGGGCTTTCGCTCGTGGTGTATATCGACGCGGTTGACGGGAAGCTGTGGTTGGATTGTATCCTGATGGCCATTGTGCTGACATGGTTTGCGCTGATGTATGTTGGCTGTTGGCTGAAGGATGGAGGGAGGTTGAAGTGATGAACTACGCCTGGGAAATCAAGCGACGATACTCTACTCAGGTCATGTGGAGCAAGACTGTTGAGATAGCACCGACGGCCGAGGCGGCGTTGCGGTGCGCGGCAACGCTGGCCGAGAAGGACGGAAAGCCGGGGGATGCACCTTGTGACGGACGAGGTACGCGGATCAAGGTGCGGTGTCTGGATAGGGTGGAAGATACACGGCCGATGCTTAGCACAGAGGGGGTGGACGATGATACGCCGTAGCTTCCTTGGACGGATCGCAGGTGGGTTGGTCGGCCTGGTGTGCTGGCCGCTGATCGGAACGAGGCCGAAGCAGAACACGGAACCCGGGCCGAGACGCAGACTGGTCGAGTGGAGCAACGAGCTGGTGATGGATGCACGCGGCCGGACGGTCGAGTGGCGGATCACCAGAGAACGGAGCGACGGGACGTGCGAGGTCGTCACGACAGACGACGCGGAAGAGGTCAAGCTGGAATGGGAATGGGCGATCGGGGCGATGGGATAGCGTGATACCACGCATGGGGGAGCCCCCCACCACCCCATCGCTAGGGGGGGGT
>JABMRP010000549.1 GCA_013202535.1 Planctomycetota bacterium | reverse complement strand
GGCAAAATCACCGCGCGGATGGTTATGCTCCACCGGACCGGGTTGCCGAACTGGCGCAAGGGCGGTTGGAGGGCAGGCGGGCCTTTGCTGGTGCTCCACGAGCCGGACACCCGCTTCACCTATTCGGGCGAGGGCTACCTGTACCTGCAAACCGTGATAGAGCACCTGACAAGGCAACCCATCAGCGACTGGATGGAAGCGTCGCTGCTGGCTCCGCTGAACATGACCCGCAGCGGCTACCAGTGGCAGGAGTCCTTCGAGGCCAACTTTGCCGGCGGACATGACGAAAAGGGGAACTTCAAAGCGGGGAGACGGTTTTACAGGCAAGGAAATGCCGCCTTTTCACTCTATACCACGCCTACCGATTACGCCCGCTTTCTGATCGAGATGATGAGACGCGAACGTTCGGCAGAGCATTCACTGAATGCCGAAACGATCAAGAGCATGACGACCTTGCAGGTGAAGCCCGAGAAGAACGACGCACGCTCACGCCGCTCGCTGGGATGGGTTGTCGACACCGAGGAAGACGGTGGCTGGGTGTCTCACAGCGGCAGCAATGGAAGCGGTTTCCGATGCCACTCGCGTTTCAACATGACGCGACAATCCGGCTCAGTGATCATGACCAACTCCGCCGGCGGCCGAACCGTGTGCGAAGCGATCCTGGAAATCATCGATGCCGTGTCTACCGAAGACAAACCGGTGGACAAGGACGGAAAGTTCACGACCTGGGGATCGGATCGACGGACGATCCGCTACGATTACCGGCTCATGAACCCCACCTCCCAACCGGCCACCAAGATCGATGTCTACGTGCCTCTTCCCCTGGAATCCCCCCGCCAGGAGATCCACTACCTCCACCTTCCCAAGCGCGGACAACAGCGTTTTTTCACCGACAAGCACGGCCAGAGGCTGGCCCACTACACGATCGATCGTCTTGAGGCCGGCCAGTGCGTGGATCTGGGGTATGTGGTGGGGATCACCTTGAAAAACATGCGCTGGAACGCCGCGGAACCTTCGCCCCCCAAAGAAACACCTCTCCTTGCGACTGACGAGAGGGAGCTTTACCTTCAGTCGGAGACGAACTACTCGATGGAATCCGACGTGATGCGCAAGGCTGCCGCATCCCTGGTTGACGGCGCAACAACCGATTTCGAAAAGTTGGTCCGGATTCACGACTATGTCACCAGCTCAATCCGGTACGTCCGTGACAACCGGTGGGATCCGGCCGCGACCGTGCTCACCCGCGGAACCGGATCGTGCAGCGAGTACAACTACGTTTTGTCCGGGCTCTGCCGCCTCGCCGGATTACCCACCCGGTGCGTTGGCGGCACCACGAGCGGATTTCGCGACCTGCCCACAACCGATGCGGTCTTCCATCGCTGGACCGAGGTCTTTCTGTCCGGTTTCGGCTGGTTTCCCGCGGACTGCTCCCGAGACGCCAATCCGATCCGCGGAAAAAGGAGTCACTTCGGCCGGGTATACGTCGACGCCATGGTCTGGTGCCAACAGGCCGGGGGCAAGGAGGATACCCTCGGTTGGGACTACCGGGCCAAGGCACGCGTCAAGGGGGACGATCCGGGCGTTCGCGAGAACCACCGCACGCGTTGGTTCGTGTTTCATCCTGAAGAGAAGGTCGAGGCGGCGTATACCTGGTTCCTCGACGGCACCGGCGCCGGTTGCGAACCGGACCTGCTGGAATGCGCTCTCCTCCGCTGGCAGGAAACCACGGTGGAGAACCGTCTGCGGATGCTCCACGCCCTGGCCAATTCGGGCCGCAACACCTGCCTGCGGCGCGCGGCAACCCTGCCTGAAGCCGACCAGCTTCGGGAGACCACTGTCCGAGAACTCTGCCTGTCCTCGGATCTCGCGGACACGCTCCTCAAGGAAAGCCGCGATCTCTGGGGCTTCCGCAACTGGTTCAAGAGCAACGAATCCAGCCTCATGCCCGCGGGAGAGGGCCGGTTCAAACGGATTACCAGCGTCACGAAAAGGGAGACCCCCACCACGACGGCTTCGTCATCGAAAATCTGGATGGACCTCGTGCCGGAGGCGGTACACCGCCTGGGAGAATCCCTGGACCTGACCGAGGAGAAGACCGTCGTGATCATGCCGGTGACGGACCAGACCCTGGCCGGCTTGGGCGGGCGGCGCTCTTCGATCCTATCGGCGCTCAAAGAGCGCGTCGCGCAAGAGACGGGAGCCAAGCTCATCGATGAAGACCGCTTTGACCGCTGCATGGAGGAGCAGGGCCCGGGAAGCGGAGAGTACTGGATTCTGGCCAACGGTGGTAGTGACGAAATGCCTCCCGAGCTGGTGCCGGACATCGTCTTGGTTCCCGTGTGCATCACCAGCAAGGCAAAAGAATCGGTCCTTTACCATCTCGAACTGAAGATCCTCGAGCTGTGTAGTCGTAAGTACACCAAAGCGATCGCCCGGGTCCGCCGCAAGACAGCAGCAGAGTTGCAGGCGGCTGGTCGCGGGCTGCTGGTCGCGGGCGGCGACACGGTCCTGGCCCGGTGGGAACACGACATGGCAAGCCGCAACGGATACGACTGGCCGCTGGCGGGGGTCAAGGACGTGCTCTCCGCGGCGGATGCAGCGTTCTGCAACCTCGAATGCTGCGTGTCCCTGAAGGGAACACCGGCGGATAAGGGAGAACGCTGCCCCTTCTACTACCGGGCCCGACCGGAGATGCTTCGCTGCCTCACGCAGGCAGGGATCGATCTGGTTACCGCCGCAAACAACCATGGCGGCGATTACGGTCCCGAGAGCGTAGCCGACACGGCCAGATGGTGCGAAAGAGCCGGGCTCACGTGCGTGGGGATCGGCAACAACTCAGCCTCGGCGGAGGAGCCCAGGCTGGTCCGCATCGGCCCCGTTCGGGTCGGTTTCGCCGGCATGGATACCACGACCCCCTGTTTCCGTGCGGAAGAGAGCCGCCCCGGCACCAGTTACGCCGCGGAGGAGGAGAACCTCAAATCGTTCACCGAGAAGGTCAAGAGGCTCGGTCGGTGGGCCGACGGACGTTGCGATCTTCTGGTCCTCACCATTCACTGGGGTAACAACTGGGCCAGGGAACCCCAGCCGGTTCACCGAGAGATGGCCCGTATCGCACTGGAGCACGGCGTGGACCTCATTCTCGGCCACTCGGCCCACCGCCTGCAGGGAATCGAAGTGGTGGACGGCAAGGTGGTGGTCTACGACATGGGGAACCTTCTTTTCGACTGCGAACTCAAGCCCGAGGGCCGCGGGTGCGCCCTATTCCGGTTACACCTCTGGGCAAACGGTGTCCACAAGATCGAGATCCTGCCCACGCAGGTCTCGAACGGCTATACCGTCCTCGCCAGATATGAGGAGGCCCAGAAGACCCTCTCCGAGATGCGCGATCTCTGCTCTGCCCTGGGGACCGACCTCTCGGTGGACGAAGATGTAGAGGGCAGACCCGTGGGTGTCATCCAGATCCCGGAACCGAAAACGACTTCCCGTGATCAACCGGACCCGGGTTTGGCCTGTGCCGCCTTCCCTGCCAGCGGAGAGAAACTTCCCGCCACGGTTGACGAGGCCTTCCTAACCGAGAAGATCCCCGAAGATGCCCGGAAACTGCTCCCGCCCGCGGAACCGGCGCCGGGTGTGGAACTGCTCGCATACGGCCTGCCCGGTACGGCGGAAGAAGGCGGGATCCTCCGGCTTTCGACCTGGTGGCGCGTGACCGGGCCGGTGGATCGAAATGTCATGCTCGCATTCCACCTCAGCCCCCGAGGCGAGACGCCTCGCCGAGGAACGCCCTGGTATACGCGACACGACGCGGCTGACTGGACCGTGCCGCTCTCGCTGCTCAAACCGGGGGCGGTCGTTGAAGACCGCTATCCCGCCCGCTTGGCCGGACTCCCGGCGGGGCCTTGCAAGGTGTACGCCGTGGTCATCGACACGACCCGGCCCGAAGGGAAACGGATCCTTGGAGAGCCCCACTTTCTCGGAAAGGTCGAGATACTGCCGACGTGTAAGTGAGTTACTCTATGAGTTCGGCTTTCAGCGTGCCCCCGGGTCGCTGGTTTGCCTGTAGTCCCAGTTCGCTTCGTCGGCGTAGAGCCTGTCGATCACAGCCTTGAGTTTGGCTTGGACGGATTTCGTGGTGGTATCCACCTGATCCGGGCTGAGCTGGTTCTGCTCAAGTTCATCGGCCGGGATATTGTAGAAGCGGCCGTCGTGGTAGAGTTTGTACTGCTGGTTGCGGGCGTAGCGTTTGACGCTGTTTTGCCGTTTGCCGTTACGCTCGTACCAGCAGAACACCCAGTCGCGAGGGTTGCCCTGTTCACCCCGTAGTAGGGGCAGGAAGCTGCGACCGTCGATGTCGCGATCCTGGGGGACTTGGCCGCCGCCGAGGTCCGCGAGCGTGGGCAGCAGATCGCTGAAGTCGATCAAGTGTTGTGAGACGATGCCGGGCTTGATCGTGCCAGGCCAACTGGCGACCATGGGCACATGCGTACCGGCATTGGGCGTCGAGCCTTTGCCACCCGTGACTTGCCCATCCTTGAAAGGGGAGGTAATGCCGGTATAGGTGCCGTTGTCACAGGTGAAGATCAGCAGCGTATTCTCGCGGATACCCAGTTCGCCAAGCGCCTTGTCAATCTTGCCGACCATCTTGTCGGCGTAAGAGACCATGCCGCTGAAGTGTTCGCGGTCCCACTTGTCTCTTGGCCACTCCTTGGTCTCTTTGGGATCCCAATCCGCGGAGTCCGGGGTGGGCTGGAAGGGCCAGTGGGGTACAATCATTGGGTAGTAGGCGAAGAAGGGGCCGTCCTTGTGACGCTTCATGAAGTCGATCAGGTAATCGCTGACCAGGTCCGGGCCATATTCACCTTCGGTGTAATCGACTTCCTTGCCGTTGATTTCCAGCCCCGGGTTCGGGTAGCGGGTTGGCCGGCGTGTCAATTGCCAAAGACAGTATTCATCGAAGCCAAACTTGGTGGGACCTTCAAAACCGCCCTTGAGTTGCCACTTGCCGGCGATGCACGTCGTGTAACCGGCCTTCCGCATCACGTTGCCGAAGGTGATTTCCTTGGGATGCAGATAGCCAAACCGGACATAGTTTCGGGAATTGTAGCGACCGGTCATGATCTGAACGCGCGACGGTGTGCAGATGGGCTGTGAGTAGCAGTGCTCGAATCGCATGCCATCGGCCGCGAGGCGATCGAGGTTGGGCGTCTTATAGAAGGTCGAACCGTTAGCGCCCAGGCACTCGTACCCCATGTCGTCGGCCATGATCAGGACGATATTGGGCTTGGCCGATGGGGGCTTGTTTGCCGCCGTCGCCAGCGAGGTCATTGCCAGTGATAGTGCCAGTACGATCGTTAGTCGTTTCATGGTGCTTTCCTCTTTCTTCTCGATTTTGGGCGAGATTACGGCAAAAGAAGGCAATGGATCGAGTTTTCGTTGCGGATGTAGAGTCGGCCCTTGACCAGGGCGGGATGGGACCATACGGCCGTCTTCTTGTCGTCGAACAGGCGCAGCCGGGCGACCAACGTGTACTGCTCGCGATCGTCGTGGAGACGGACCTGCTGGTCCGGATCGCTTCCCATGAGAAACCGTCCCGGGCGAACCTTAACCAGGCCCATCGTCACATCGGGGGCCAGTTTCAACTCGATGTATTCCAGCGGGTTCCGATTCTCCCCTTTCGCCCTGGCGGTTTCGTCATTTTCGCCCGCACTGGTTGCGGTTCCGACGAGCAACAGGCCGATGAGCAG
>JABMRP010000548.1 GCA_013202535.1 Planctomycetota bacterium | reverse complement strand
TTGCATCATGCCGGCCTCACTCCTACGCTATCGGAATACAATGGCCGCCGGGGCGACGCTCGGAACCACCCCCCCTTCGACTCAACTCATACAGCATGGGAACACCAGGATGCTTGCCACACTGCGAATGATCTCGATGCTGGTTGCGGCAGCGCCACCCGTCGCGGCCGGGGCACAAACCGCCCCTGCTGAGCAGCCGCCGAAAGCGCTTGGCGTTGCGTTGGTCTATTCGGAAGACTACGCGATCGACCTGGGAGGATTGGAGCGGGTGCACCCGTTCGACGTCCACAAGTACACCAAGATCGCGGGGCAACTCACCGCCGACCGCCTGGTGGCGGGGGGCGATTTCCACAGGCCGGAAGTGCTCACCCGCGAGCAAATGCTGCTGGTGCACCCCCCCGGCTTTCTCGACGGCCTGAACGACTCGAGGACCGTGGCCCGTTACCTGCAAACGCCGTTGCTCGGATCGCTGCCGGCCGACGTGATGGATCGAAGGATCCTGCATGCGTTTCGCCGTGCCTCGGGCGGCACGATCCTGGCCGCGCGACTGGCGCTTGAGCACGGGATCGCCGTCAACGTCGGCGGCGGCTTCCACCACGCCGGCCCAAAGCGCGGAGGGGGATTCTGCGTCTATGCCGACATGCCCATCGCCATCCGGGTGTTGCAGAACGAGCGGCTGATCGCGCGAGCCCTGATCGTCGATCTCGACGCCCATCAGGGGAACGGAACGATCAGGTGCTGCCCAAACGACCCCACGGTGTTCACGTTCTCGATGCACCAGGGCAACATCTATCCGATCCCCAAGGAACGGGGCGATCGCGACGTCGAACTCAGAGCCGGCGCCGGCGATCAAACCTATCTCGACACGCTGCGCCAAGCGTTGCCCGACGTGATCCGCCAGAGCCAGCCCGACCTGGTGATCCTTCAGGCGGGCTGCGACCCACTGCGGGACGATCCGCTGGCCGGTTTGGCGATGACGCACGAGGGGATCGTCACCCGCGACGCCTACGTGATCGACACCTGCGCCGCGGCCGGCATTCCGGTGGTGATGACACTCGGCGGCGGCTACAGCCCCGACGCCTGGAAGGCCCAACACGCCAGCATCCGCCGCACGCTGGAAACCTACCCGCTGGTCCGCCGAAGCGAGGAAAGGGCCCCGAGGCCGAATCCCGGCGTCAAGAAGCGGTCGTTGTGAACAGGTTTTCCGACTCTCTCAGCCGCCGTTCGCAAGGTGTCTGACCGATTCCGATAGGGCGCAGCACACAAGCGTGCCGTCTTCGGGTCCGCCTCATCCGCGCCTGGTTGTTGCCTGGGCGTGGATGGGGCGGGCGGACGACCTGCCGGCGGGTAGGGCTGGTTCGTGGCCGCCCGGGGGAGCCTTTGTTGGCGCCTGGGGCTCGACGCCGGTCTTGTCTCCTATGGGCGTTAGGGCCGTGCCTGGCCCTGCCGGCCACTCTTGTGGGGGGGGCTCGCCCGAGCGAGATTGCGTCCGGGGGCGGCCCGGTTGGCACCCGTGCCCTGCCGGGAACGTCCCCTGACTTGGCCAGGTAGTGCAGCTTAGTGCTGGAGGTCGATGCCACCGCCTGCAGTTGCGCCGGAGCTGCACGGCTATCCTTAGCGAGTTCGAACGACATCGCCTGACGGGCTGACGTCGGGAGCGATCTGGGATTGAAATCGCTTCCAGCGATTGTGGCCTGTGCAAGATGCCATAGCCTCGTCCAAGAGAGTCAATCACAAGTGGGCTGCGCCGAGTTTCTGGAGTTGGAGCGCGTAATTCTGTTGACATGCAGGTAGGGTGGCAGTATATTGGCACATGGCAACTGATTGCCACCTGTTGTGCAACAGCTTAATTCAGTTTCCGGAGAGATACACGACGTGGCGAAGAAAAGGTACCGACAGGATCTCGGCCGCCGCGAGCGGCAAATCATGGACGTCATTTTCGAACTGGGCGAGGCGTCGGTAAGCGATGTGCATGCGCGGATTCCGGATCCGCCGAGCTATTCGGCGGTTCGCACGATGATTCGTTACTTGGAGGCGAAGGGCCTGCTGCGCCATCGGCGGGAGGGCACGCGGTATATCTATCGACCGAGCGAAACCAAGGAGTCGGTCCGCCGGTCGGCGCTGTCCCATCTGATCAAGACGTTCTTTGCAGGTTCGGCCCCAGATACGGTGGCTACCATACTCGACGTCACCTCCAACGAGCTATCCGACGACGATCTGAACCGTATTGAGCAACTTATTAGCGACGCCAGAAAACAGGGGGAATGAAATGGGGATCACAATTAGCCAATACATGGCGAGTGCGAGTGACTTTGCCGTCCCCTTCCTGTTGGACGTGCTCATCAAGGTCACCGTGCTCATCGCGGCAGCCTGCTTGGCAATCAGGTTGACCCGTACGGCTTCCGCAGCGGTTCGACACCGTATCTGGAGTACCACGTTCGCGTGTCTCCTGTTGTTGCCAGGACTCTCGTTGCTTCTGCCTGGTTTGCGTCTGCGGATTGTCCCGGCGCCGGAGGCAGTAATAACCGGCACGGCGCAGGAGTTCACCTCCGTTGCGTCGGAGTCCGTCGAGCCGGAGGTAGATGGCGTCTCTCTGGAGTGGCTTTTCGCGGCGAAAGCCGGGGAGGAGACGACCGCGGAGCCCCCACCGTTACCTGTCGATCTCCGAGTGCCGGGAATGGAATCGACCGACGTGCCTGCTTCTTCCGCATTCAACCAGTCGGCATGGAGCCTACCGCGGCGATCGTTAGCTTTCGCCGTTTGGCTGATCGGACTGGCGATCACACTCGTTCCGATCACCATCGGCTTGGCCTGCAACCGAGTTCTTGCTCGCACTGCCGTGCCGATCGTCGACTCTGAGCGCCACCGGCTGTTTTCCCAGTTGCGTCAAAGGCTGGGCTTGAAACGCAATACTCGGCTGCTGGAAACGGACAAATGGTTGGTTCCGATGACTTGGGGCATCTTGCAGCCGATCGTACTCGTGCCGCGTGTCTGGCGAGAATGGCCCGTCGAGCGGCAACGGATCGTGCTTTTGCACGAATTGGCTCACGTGAAGCGCTGGGACGCGGCATACCAACTGGCGGCGAGGCTGGCCTCTGCAGTCTATTGGTTCCATCCGCTCGTATGGTACGCATTGCGGCAGTTGCGGGCCGAGCGGGAAATGGCTTGTGACGACTGCGTGTTGATGGCTGGCGAGCGTCCCACGAATTACGCCGCGCATTTGTTGAACATCGTCCGAGATTGCCGCTCAATGGCCATGGTCGCCGTAGTGGCCATGGTGCAGCCAGGAAGACTGGAGCGGCGTGTACGCGCCATTTTGGACAAGACACGTTCTCGCCTTCCCATTGGCCCGGCTGCCGGAGTTGCCGTATTGGTCTGCGCAACGATTCTGTTGATCGGCGTGGCCATGGCAGGTCCGAACAGGTC
>JABMRP010000547.1 GCA_013202535.1 Planctomycetota bacterium | reverse complement strand
GTCGTCGGCACTGCCGCCGCGCTCGGCCGCCGACCAGAGGTAGGCGAAGAGCACGCTCCGGGCACCGCGGGTCATCGCCAACTGCTGACGTTCGGAGAGGACTCCGAAAGTGGCGTCCAGGTTGTCGCGGAAGATGGCCAGGCTTTCTTCCAACTCCACAACCGCCTTGTCGTGCGCTCCGGTTGCCTGATGCAACTCCGCCAGATTGGCCAAATGGCGGGCGTACAGAGGGCGTTTCTTGCGCGGAGACGTCTCTGACTTCTTGAGCACGGCGGCAAACTGTTCCTCAGCCGTCGTATAATCGCCTTCCGCCATATTGAGCATTGCCAGACTGGTCAGAGATTCCAGATAGTCCTGGGACATTCCCCCCAACACGTTTCGCCGAGCCTCCAGGGCAACCGTGAAGCCCCGGCTGGCCGCTTCGTTCCGGCCGAGCCGTGCGTAGACCTCGGCCAGATGGTGGGATGCCGCAGCCCAGCGAATCAGGTCAGGCCGGTTGTCTTGCTCCGGGCGCTGCGAGACAACCCATTCCAGAACAACCCGGGCATCCTTCAGGCGGCCGGTCAGCAGGTACGCTTCTCCCATGTTCCCCGTACTGACCACGTACTCCCTGTCGGACGGTTTCCAGATCTTTCGCGCTAAGCTGAGAGCGGCCCATGCCGTCTCCCCCGCGCTGGCAAGGTCTCCCAGTTGCACGTAGGCTGCGAACTGGTTGTTTAAGGCATGGATGTACTCCGGATGCTCTTCGCCGTAAAGCTCTCGCAACATGGCCAGCGCCTGCCGCTGGACCTTCACCGATTCGGCATATTCCCCGATACCACGGTAGACGGCAGCCAAGTTCGCCAGGCACGCGGCACGGTAGCTTGAAGGTCCGGGAAACCGGGTGCGGAGGAAGGACTCGTCTTCCTTGGCTATCTCCAACGCCCTGGAGTACCAACCTCGTTCCAGGAGTTTGGCCGAGCGAATCGTCCTCGCCCGTACGTCATAGACGCGTCGCCTTGGCTCATCACCCAAATAGCGGGCTCTTTGCGCGTCCTGCAACGCTACCCGCGTATCACGCGATCTCCAATGGCCCTCACCGTAAATGCGGAGGATGATTTCGAGCGATTCCTGAAAGAGCTCGGGAGCGCCCGACATGTTTGCCAGTTGGGTAATCCTGCCCGTTTCGGCCGCCGTGATCGCCACGGTCAAGTCGCTATTGCCGTAGATCTTCCGCTTCACGCCCAGTGCATGCGCAGCGTAGGAAGCAGCGTCCTTGAAATCGCCCATAACCTGATACTGATGCTGGCGCAGCATGTAGCGCTTCAGATCCTCGACCAGTGCCGCACGCTTTTCCTGAAGATCCTTGAGGTTCTTCCGCGCCGTCACGATGTCCGGATGGTCGTCCCCGAGTTGTTCCTGTTTCGTTTCAAGCGTCTCCTGGGCGGCTTGAATCGCCCGGGCCATCTCGCCCCCGTCGTGTACTTCCCCGGAATAGTCAAACCACTTATCCCGGTACTCCATCTTGACCATGTCATCAGCGTCTATCGGGGAAAGCCCCCTATCCTCGTGCAGTGACTCGTTCTGGAGGTCGAGGAGCCACTTCCGGTCTTCAGGATCGAGATGGTTTGTTCGCTGGTGCTTCCATTCGAGCGCCTTCTTCGCAGCATGAACAGCATAACGGTATCTTCCCACACGGCGCCTGCGCTCGGCTTTCTCTCGCCACTCCAATTCGTTCTTTACTTGGTTTGCTTGCACGGATGTCAGATTCCCATACGCCGGGTCCGTCGTCCCAAGCATTCTGGCGTTTTCCCGAGATCTTCGTTCGGCGTCCGATCTCTTGTTGCTCAGATTCGTCAGCCACTGTTGGTCTTGAGCTTCGGTACGCGGGGTTCGCTGTCGCTTCAGTTGAAGATACTTCTCCGCTGCTTTGACGGCTTTGGCGTGTTGGCCCTCGCGGCTCAGGCGGTCGGCTTCTTCGCGCAGCTTCTTCTCTTCACTGCTAGAACCGGTTGCCGCACCGGGAGAACCGCCCTGCGGCCCGGTCACTTGCTGCGTCATCCGGGCTCGCTGCTGCTCGCTACGGATCCGGGCAACCCACTGTCGATCTTGGTGATCCGCACGGTTGGTTCGCCGTATCTTCAACTGGACGTACTCTTGGGCCGCGCGAATCGCCTCATCGTATTTGCCCTGTTGGCGCAACTGTTCGGCCTTCTCACGGACCCGGTTTTCTTGCTCCAGTTGCTGCTTCTGGAACGGCGTCATCTGTGGCTGGCCGGGACGCTGGGGCTGGCCGAAGCCCGGCTGGCCCGGACGTGGCGGACCCGGCGGATACGGGCCCTGGGCCATCGCGGAGACGACCGACACGGCGACTGCCGCACTGAGGAGCAAGAGCACCGCCCGAAGAACTGGACCGTGTTGACACATGGCCGTCCCCTTCAATGGCAGACCTGATAATCGATCCCCACCGGCCCGGCCGCTTTTTCTTGGCCAGGCCAACTACGCCGACCAGCATAAAGGCAACCCACTTTAATCTGCCGGACCAGCCTTGCCTACCCACCCACGTGGGGTATACCCTTCGCTTGGTCCGTGGATTCTGTCGGATCCTCCCGCCTTCCCGGTTCTGTGGGAGGCCGAATCACGGATGCTTGCTGAGGCTGAAGATGGGCAGCAACAGGGCCAGGCCGATGCCGCCGACGACGAAGCCCATGGCGCAGATCAGCAGCGGCTCGATGAGGCTGGTGGCCGTCTTCACGGCCGTTTCCACTTCGTGGTCGTAGAAGGTGCTGACTTTCTCCAGTACCAAGTCGAGCTTGCCGGTCTCTTCACCGGAGCCGATCATCTGGATCAACACACGCGGAAATAGCGGGTTGCCGGCCAGCGACTCGCAGATCTTCCGGCCGGAGGTCACCTGGTCATGCACGTGTTTCCAGAGTTCCTCGTAGCCCTGGTTGCCCGACACGTCGCCGGCCAACCGGATGGCGTCGAGCATCGGCACGTCGGCGGCGAGCATGGTTCCCAGCGTGCGGATGCTGCGGCTAATGGCCACTTTGCGGAGCATCGGTCCGATGATGGGGATATTGATCTTGGTCTGGTCGAGGAGCTTGCGCCCCGAGACCGTTCGCCGGCCGGCGAGGAATCCTATCGTCACCGCCGCCAGTCCGGCGACCCACCAATACCAATAGCCCAGAATCGCGTTGGACAGGCCGATCATGATCAGCGTCGGCTTGGGCAAATCGACACCTTTGCTCTCGAACAACGGCGTGAATTTGGGCAGCACGTAGGTCAACAGGAAGATGGTCACGCCGGTGGCCAGGAGCATCATGACCAGCGGATAGGCCATGGCGCCGCGAATCTTGCTTCGCGTCTCGACTTCCTTGCGCAGATATCCGGCAATGCGGTCCAGCATGGGGCCCAGCGATCCGCTGGCTTCGCTGGCCTTGACCAGCGAGACGTAGGTGCGGTCGAACAGCTTGGGATAGGAGGCCAGCGCGGAGGAGAAGCTCTCGCCGCTTTCGACCGCGCTTTTCAGGCCGCTCAATACCTTGCGAAGCGTCGGGTTCTCCTCCTGCTGGAGGATCCCGCCCAATGCTTCGGAAAGTGTAATCCCCGTTTCGACCATGATGGCCAACTGGTTCGTAGTGAAGATGACGTCCGACTTGCTCACCCGCCGGGCAAAGAGCCCCGAGGCGTCGTCCTCCGCACCCTCGTGCATCTCCATGACCTTGAAGCCGTCGCGGCGGAGTTGCTGTTGGGCGTCATCAAGACTGGTGGCCTCGACGGCTCCGGTGAGCACCTTTCCCAGGGGGTCCTGGGCCGTGTACTGGTAGGTCATGGCGGGAAACCGTGGCGGGAATCGGGGGAATGAAAAAATAAGGGGGGGGGTTATCCGTTGTCCATGGTCGTCACTGGCCGGAGGACTATCTCGCGGCGGCGCGGGCGGGTGCGGGAGTATCTCCGGTGATGTGGAGGATCTCTTCGATCGTGGTAATCCCCTCGCGCACTTTCCGAAACCCGTCGTGGGCCAGCGTGATCATGCCGTTGTTGACGGCGATCTCGCGCAGTTTCGTCAGGCTCTGGTCGGGGGCGAGAATGGCGTCGCGGAGTTGGTCGTCGATCACGAGCAGTTCGTGTACGCCGAGCCGCCCGCGGTAACCCGTGTTGCGACAGGCGCGGCAGCCGACGCCCCGGTGGAACGCGTCGAACTGGTAGCCCATCCGGTCGAGTGCTTTTCGGATCGAGCGAGGCGGTTCGTAGGTTTGCCTGCATTTGCTGCAAGTGCGTCGCACCAGCCGCTGGGCAAGGACGACGTTCAGGGCGGCGCCGATGAGATACGGTTCGACTCCCATGTTGGCCAACCGCGTGATCGCCGAAGGGGCGTCGTTGGTATGCAGCGTGCTGAAGACGAGGTGGCCGGTCAGCGCGGCTTGGATTGCCGTCTTGGCCGTTTCCTCGTCGCGGATTTCACCGACCATGATGACGTCGGGATCTTGTCGCAGCAAGGTTCGCAGCGCCTTGGAGAACGTCAGCCCCACCTTCTCCTGAACCTGGAACTGATTGAGCAGCGGCAAATGGTATTCGATCGGATCCTCGACGGTACAGATGTTGTTCTCCATCGAACTGATCGCGTTGAGCGCGCCGTACAGAGTCGTCGACTTACCGCTGCCGGTGGGACCCGTGACCAGGACGATGCCGTTGGGTGCCTTGATGCCCTGGGCGAACGCGGTCAGTACGTCTTCGGCGAAGCCGAGATCCTCGAGGTTGAGCGAAACGCCGCGCGTGTCGAGCACGCGGATGACGGTCTTCTCGCCCTTGGCGGTAGGAAAGGTGCTCACCCGGAGATCGATTCTCCGTCCTTCGAGCAGGACATGGACCCGTCCGTCTTGGGGCAGGCGGCGCTCGCTGATATCCAGCGAGGCCATGATCTTGATCCGGCTGGTCACCGCCGGCAGAAGGTGCTGGGGGACTTCCAGCGATTTGTGGAGCCGGCCGTCGATCCGGTAGCGCACGCGAACGCAACGGTCGGACGGTTCGATGTGGATGTCGCTGGCCCCCTCTTTCACCGCGTTGAACACGATGTAGTTGACCAGGCGGATGACCGGAGATTGGCCGGCGATTTCCTCGATGTCGCCAATGTCCACGATGGCGTCTTCGATTAACGTGACGTCGGCGGTGTCGGAGCCTTCGATGATGTCGTCGATCACGAAGACCTTGGAATTCGGCAGCGTGGCGAGCAGCCGCCGGATGTCTTTGGGCGTGGCGGCGACGATCCGCACCGAAAGGTTCGACAGGCCGCGGATTTCGTCGACGAGGAAGAGGTTCGACGGCTCCGAAACGGCGATCGTCAGCGTGCCGCGAACGACAAACAAGGGCAAGACAAGATTGTTCTCGATGTATTCGCGAGGCAACACGTCGAGGATCTTCTGATCGAACAGACGCGCCTCAAGCTTGGCATAGGGGACCTGATATTCCTCGGCCAGACACTCGACGATCTGGTCCTCGGTGCAATACTCCTCGGCCACAAGCACCTCGCCGAGCAGCTTGGTCCGCTTGCCTACCTTCTGCTTCTCCAGGGCCGCGTGCAGATCCTCGGGCGCAAGAAACCCTTTGGCAACCAGTAGGTCGCCAAGTCGTCGAGGTGCGGCAGTCGTACCCATAAGTGAAACCCGACCTTGTCCCTAGTCCCTAGTCCCCAGTCCCTACCGAAAGCTCTTCACCGCGTCGATGACGCTATCGAAGACCTCCAGTTCCTGATCCAGTTCCGTGATCTCGAGGATCTTGCGGTTGACGGCGTTCGAAGTCGTGACCGCGATATTGCCCCCTGTGGCGCGAAGTTGGTCCAGCGCGTCGAGCATTGCCGAGAGTCCCGTGCTGTCGATCATTTCGGTAGCGTCCAAATCGAGCACGATCTGGTTGCGTTCGAGTGTCGGCAGATAGTTCACGAATTCCTCGGCATGATCGACACCGAGTTCCTCGGGCGTATGCACGACAATCACGTCGCCAAAAATTTCCGTGGGCAGATTCATGGCTTTTTGTTATCAGTTAGTCCGAATTCCCAGTCCCTAGTCCCTAGTCCCTAGTCCCTAGTCCCTAGTCCTTAGTCCCTACCCCGACCATTTCTCCGGC
>JABMRP010000054.1 GCA_013202535.1 Planctomycetota bacterium | reverse complement strand
CGCTAATCCCTAGTCCCTAGGCCCTAGTCCCTAGTCCCTACCTATCACTCTCACCAGCAATTTCGGGTTAATCCGCTCGTTGCCTTCGACAATTACCAATTGACCCGATTTGAGCAGATCTTTTCCGACCGAATCGAGGGGACTCACTTGGATCAAACCTTCGTCCTCTTCGCCGGTGGTCACGGGGATCAGCGCCGGTTGGCCCAGCTTCGACTCTTGGAAGTCGGCCGCTTTCCGGATCATCCAGACGGTCGTCGCGCCCTCGCCCAGATTGAGGGCGTCCTTGGGCACCATCAGTGCGCCGGGGACTTCTCGCACGGGCAAAGTGACGCGGGCGAACATGCCCGGCTTGAGTATCGCGCCGTTGGGACCGGAGCAGTTCTTCACGCGCACCTTGACGGGAAACGTCCGCGAGTTGAGATCGGCCTTGGGAACGACCGAGACGACTTCCCCCTGAAACTCGACGCCCGGACAGGCCGCAACTTCCACACGGGTGGTCATCGTGCCCGTGCCCGGGCGGTCTGGTGCTTCTCTTACTTTCAATTCGGCAATGTGAGACTCCAGCACGGGCAGCTCGATGTCGATCTTGTCCGACTTATCAGACTCGCCCGACTGGTCCGACTCGTCCCGTTCGACCACCTCGACGACCGGCCCGCCTTTGGCGATCCACTGCCCCACTTCGGTGTACTCTTCGGTCACGTAGCCGTCGAAGGGTGCGACGATCGTGTGTTCGGCGATATCGTCTTTCAATTGCCGGATCTTTTCCGCTTGCACCTGAAGCCGGGTTTCCGCCCGGATGATATCCAACGGCTCGGTCGCAACGGCCAAATCGAGCCCCGCGGTCCGTTCATCAAGGATCTTCGTGGCGCTGGTTACCGCCAGAAAGACGTTCTCCATCTCTTCGTCCGTGACGACCTCCTCGGGCAGACTCTCGAAACGCTTGAGGCGGGCTTCGGCAAAGGCTTTCAGCGCCTCGGCGGCCGCTTTTCGGGCCGCGGCTTGCGCGATCTCCTTGGGCTGGGCAATCCGCAGTCGCTCGAGGTCTTGTTCCAGCAAGGCCCGTTCGGCGGCGGCGGCGGCCAATTGGATTTCCAGCGACTCGGTTCGCAATTGGGCCAGCGTGTCGCCCTTTCGCACGTGATCGCCTTCCTCGACCAGCAGGCCGGTGACGCGCCCTTCGACCGGACTGCCCACCTTGCTGGTTCGCGTCGCCACGACCGTGCCCACGAAGGTTTGTGTGATCTTCAGCGTCTGTTGCGACACAACGGCCGCCACCACCGGTTGCGACGGCGGACCCTCGGGCGGTTTCTGGGCCACGGCCCAACTGCCGGGCAAGACGGTCAGCCAAGCGGCCAGCCATCCGAACCCCAGTGCAAATCGTTTATCGGTCGTTCGCATGGATTTCCGGCTCGGTATGAAAAAGGGAGGTTTTGCGTGGAGGGGCCCCCTTCCAGGGTAATCTCGATAGGGCAGGCGCGTCAAATAAGATCCCCGCGGGGGGCCGGGGCGCACCGTCTCGCCGATTCGGTATACTGGTCAGGGTATCCCCCCGGCAACCGGAGAACGACCATGAACGAGGACAACTTCCACCACGCGAGTGGAGCGGTTCGCGACAACGTGCTGGTGGTCACCATCCTGGCCCAGCGTATCGCCGACCCCGACACATCGTACGCCCTGCGCGACGAAATCCTCTCGATGGTGGATTCCGCGAACGCCAGTCAGGTGGTGCTCGACTTCCAGCAGGTCCATTTCATGGGCAGCGTCGGAGTTCTCGCGCTGATGGCCGTCCGCCGGCGTTTGGAAGGCGGCCAGGTCGTGCTCTGCAACGTCTCCGGGGCAGTCCGCGAGATGTTCGAGGTTTGCCGCCTGATCGCGAAAGACGCGTCGGAAAACGGGCTCTTCGAAGCAGCAGATTCCCTGGAAACGGCCCTGGCCCGGTTCACGGCGTGAGGGTTCGCGTAGCCGAAGTCGTGAGGTTTTGGTGGATGCAATAGCCCAGCACCGACGGGCTCCGGGCGGGGACGCGGGTAGTTACCAAACCAGCAAGCCGCCGGCACGGGGCCGGTGGGGAAAAAACGGCTCCAGGCGGCGGCTGTAGCTCTCAATCAGCGCTGGCGCCGGGGCAAGCCCGACGGTGGCGTGCGGTGGCGCCAGACCCGGGGGATGTAACCCCCCGGGCGTGGATGATTTTCACTTACGCGCCGCCGATCGTACACGCTTCCCCCGGTTCCATCGTCTTACCCACGGCGTCGGCCACGCGACCGCAGAGTTCCATCATCTCCTCGAACTGGCCGAAAT
>JABMRP010000546.1 GCA_013202535.1 Planctomycetota bacterium | reverse complement strand
GTATACGGTTTGGCGCGGCGGCGGCTGGGACAATTGAACATCGCGATGGGCGTGTTGGCCACTTCGCCCGCGAAGGCCCGTTTCTCCGAGTCCGATTTTCCCGCCCCCAGGTTGTGCAACGCGTCCTGCTCGACAAAGGGGAGCAGATTGTATATCCACCCACCCGGTTGCGTCTCGCCGAACCCGCGGTCGGGATCGCCGATCCATGCCCAGCCCCATCCGCACGAAGGAAAGAAGCCGTGGGCTTCTTCGTGATTGAGCGCGCCGAGGCCCATCTGCTTCAGGTGATTCGCACACTGTATCCGCCGGGCCGCTTCGCGCACCGACTGAACCGCCGGCAGTAGAAGCCCGATGAGAATGCCGATGATGGCAATGACCACCAGAAGTTCGACCAGCGTAAAGCCCCGACGTCGATCCTCGCGCATCGGTTTTCCTTCCGAGATGAAATAGAGAAGAGCGCAACTGAGTCACGTACATTCTGGTCCATTAGCGGAAACCGGTCAATCGCCATGCGCGACATGTCGGCCAAATTCTGCCATTTCTTACAGTTGTGCGCGGAACAATGGCGGGAATTCATGCAGCCAATGGGGCGTGAGAAGCTACCCTGGGGTGGCATGGCGGTATTCGGTTTAGCCCCGGCACTCGTGCCCGGCGTTCTGAAGCACGGTCATTCCCTTCTTCCCTCCAACACCGGGCACAAGTGCCCGGGCTAAACGCATAACCGGTCACCCCGGCAGACAACTCGGGCCGATCGGGTCGAACGACTTGTAGGTGAGGATAAACTCCTGATGCCCCAACCGCTCGGAGGCCGTCTTCTGTCCGCCGGCCACGTCGAGTACCCGATCGTGGATCTCCCGACCCACCTCGTCCAGCGACGCGTTGCCGGCGAGGATCCGTCCGGCGTCGATGTCCATGTCGTCGGACAACTTGGCGTACGTCTCGGGATTGGCGCAGATTTTGATCACCGGCGAGATGGCCGAGCCGACGACCGAACCGCGGCCGGTGGTGAACAGGTTCAAATGCGCTCCGCAGGCGATCAGTTCGACGATCTCGGCGTTGTCGACGATGTTGGGGAACCCGAAGCGCACCTCGCCGTCGGGCACGACATCCAAGAGATACAGTCCGCCGCGGGGCGGGACGTCGCCCGGCTTGATCAGCCCGGCGATCGGCGAGTTGCCGCTCTTGCAGTACGCGCCCAGCGACTTCTCTTCGATCGTGGTCAGCCCGCCGTCGGCGTTGCCGGGTGCGAAGCTACTATGGCCCAGCGTTTGGTAATATCGGGCGGCCTTCTCGACCGAGGCGATGATCTCGCGTCCCAGTTCGGCCGTTTTCGCCCGCCGGGCCATGAACTGCTCGCAACCGATCAGTTCGCCCGTCTCCTCGAAGATCGTGGTGGCTCCCTGTTTGATGAGCATGTCGAAGGCACGGCCGACGGCCGGGTTGGCGGTCAGGCCGCTGGTGGCGTCGGATCCGCCGCAAATCGTGCCGACGACCAGTTCCTCGACGGCCATCTCGGCCCGGGGCGTCGACTGCAATTGCACCAGCGTCTGCTCGACCCAGGCTCTTCCGGCGGCGATCGTGGCGGTCGTTCCGCCCGACTCCTGGATGACCGCCGTGTGGACCGGGCGGCCCGACTCGCGAATCGCCGCGGCCAGCGCGTGACGATCGAAACTCTCGCAGCCCAGCGAGATCAGCAACACACCGCCGACGTTGGGGTGCGTGCAAAGCTGCCGCATCAGTCTCGCCGCGTAGGCGTTGGGAAAACAGCCGGGAAAGCCGATCAGATGTACCCCCCGATCGCGTAACGGCATCGCGATCTCGGCGGCCGTGTGATGGGCGCATTCGACCAGATAGGCCACGGCCACGATATTGCGAATGCCCTTGCGCCCGTCGGCGCGAACGTATCCTTGCATGGCGTTTACTTGTCCTTCAGGTACGGATGGCTTCCGTCGAGCGTGTAGGTGGGCAGGTAGTCGCTTTTCATGTTGTGGGTGTGCACCGACTCGCCGGGGGTGATCTCGCGGGTGGCCGACCCGATCGGCGCGCCGTACTTGGTGATCTGGTCGCCGGCGGCAATCGGCCCCACGGCCACCTTATGGCCGACCGCCACGAAATCGGTGACCCGGATCGTCTGCCCGTCGACCGT
>JABMRP010000545.1 GCA_013202535.1 Planctomycetota bacterium | reverse complement strand
GCCAAGCCCAGGAGAATCATCATGTGGACCACGGCGCTGACAAGCCAACTGGGAGTGGAGCGGAGCAGGTCGCGCACAAACTCCGAGCCGCCCGCTTCTTCCCGCGGTTGCACTCCCCCGCCACCGCCGGCCGTCGATCCGGCAACGGGTTGGGGCCGATTGGCCGCATGGGCCGGATGGTTTCCACTTTCTGGTGGTGTCGCCATGACGATTCGCTCCAGAATGGACTCGGGAAAAAACGTGGGGCCCGTGCCTTCGGCTCGGCCAACTTCCGTACCGCTACCCTCTCTTTCGGAACTGGCGTGGCCGATTATTTCACCAAGCGCGTCAAAGAAAAAAAACGGGCCCCCGCGGCATGAAGCCTGGGGACCCGCTCGATTTGCAGAAGCGAAGGAGATCGGCCGAGCGCGACTACTCGGGGAAATCTTCCTCGGTGCTCTGGCTTCGGTAGATGGGCAGATGGCGGTAGTAGACTTCGAGGATCATCGTCGACATGGCGGTGACGTAGAGTCGCCCGCCGCGGTCGGCCCCGTGATCACCCTTCTGCCACCAGCTTCCCGTCTCGTGGCCGGCCTTGATCTGGGAGTTGACCAACTGGTCGCGCATCACGTTGTTCCACTTGTTCCAGAGCACTTTTTCGTGCTCGCTGTCGAAGTGGCGCATGACCTGCGTGGCGTAGTAGTTGTAGTACATGTTGCCCTTGGAGGGCCCTTGCGTACTGAGCCACTTCGCCCCACGGGCCAGCCGCGGATCGTCGCGTTTCCATCCCAAGTACATCCGGCAGAGCAGGCCGATGGCCGTGGTCGCCTGGCCGCTGCCGGGGTCTTTGTAGCCGTAGTTGGCCCCGCTGTTGGCCTGGACGCTATCGAGATAGGCGTATGCTCTACTGATGACGATGGGGAGCACCTTGAGGTAGGCCATGTGGCCGCTTTTCAGGGCCATGATCTGCCAGCCGACGACCGACGTATCGCCCGCGCTTCGGGGCGCGTAGCGCCAGCCGCCGCCGACCGGGTCCTGGGCGTAGGAGATGTAGTTCAACGCCATCTGGGCCGCTTCCTGCAGCCCCTTGTCGCGGGTCATGGCGTAGGCTTCGCACAAGGCGATCGACGCCAGCCCGTGCGAATACATCGATCCGCCCTTCTCGTGCAGGCTGCCTCCCTGCGGCGTTCGCTTCATCCGGTAGACGAGAAACTTCAGCCCATTATGGACGGTTGTCTTGTACTGGCCTTCTTTGTGCGTTTGGCCGGCGCCGAGGAAGGGTAGTATGCCAAGGGCGGTGGCGGCGATGCGGCCGTCATTGCCCAGCGTGCCCGGATTGCGGCACTTGCCCGCACAGTTGGGATGTTGGTGATGATTGAAGCTCCAGCCGCCGTCGGGCATCTGGTGCTCGGCCAGCCACTTCAACGCCCGGGCGACCGCCGCCTCGCTCGCATCGTTTCCGCCGTATTGGCCGACCAGGGACCCGCGCCCCTTGCCTCGGCCGGAAAGGCCGGTGCCCTTCCACGATCCGACGGTGGCCAGCAGGTCGCTACGCGCGGCCCGGTCCTCGCCCAGCGGATCCAACTCGACGTGGATTACCGCTTCATCTTCGTCGTCGAACGGGGAGATGTCGTCCAGTTCCTCGTTCTCTTCGTTCAGCGCCAGCGGTTGGGGAGCGATGACGTCGTCGATCCTGATATTCGTCAGGTCGGGTTCCTCGAAGTCCTCTTCGATCTTCTCGATCTCTTCCTCTTCGACTTTTTCGCTGACGATCTTCGGCGGCTCCTTGGTCTTGCCCTCGTCCACGGCAATCAGGGCCAAGCCCAAGAGAATCACCATGTGGACCACGGCGCTGACAAGCCAACTGGGAGTGGAGCGGAGCAGGTTACGCATAAACTCCGAGCCGCCCTCGTCTTCCCACTGCTGCACTCCCCCGCCACCGCCGGCGGTGGATCCGGCAACGGGTTGGGACGGACTGGCCGCTGGGGCCGGATTGTTTCCACTTCCTGGCTGTGTCGCCATGACTATTCACTCCAGAATGTCGTCGGGAAAAAACGTATGGCACTCACCGAAGCCATGCCGTTGGCTCGGTCGTTTCTCTCTATCAATTCCCCCAATGTGGAGGGGGCCAAAGTGCAAAGGCAGGAACGAGGCCCGTCCACCACGCAACCCAAACGCGTGGCTGGGCCGCTGCAACCTCTTAGATTACCCGGATCCCCCGTCCAAAGCAATAAACTCCGGCCGGTAACATTGGAATCCGACGTCGGAGTTTACCCGGTCGAGACCCAGAATAATCATCCCAACCCAAAGTACCACAATAGGTTAGAGCCATCCGCTGCCGGTTAGCCCCTCCGATGGGTTCATCTGATTTCCCTACCGCCACACTATCTTTCGGAGCCAGGGCGGCCGATTATTTCACCAGACAAAGAAAATACCACTCGATTTCCCACTCGGACGAAGATCTTGCTTTCCGGGATCAATAGCGGTTGGAAATTGTGGCCAATCGGTTAAACTAGTGGGTTTGGCGGTCGAGACAGGCGAATTCCGCGGAGATTGTTCATGGCGAAAAGCAAGAAGAAGACGGATACCGTGTTCCTGGTTTGCAAGGAAACGGGCGACTACAACTACACGGCGCGGCGCAGGGCCGGAGGCGAGAAGCTCAAGTTGCAGAAGTACTCGCCCCGTCTGCGCAAGCGCACGTTGCACGTCGAGAAGAAGAAGTAGCCTCCCTCCCGCGGACTGCGGTCGGCCATGGCCAAGCACTGGCGCATCCATCCCCACGATCCGGACCGCATCGCCTCGCTACAACGGGCGGCGGGTGTTCCGGCCGTGGTTGCCCAGTTGCTCCTCTGTCGAGGACTGGCCGATCCCGACGATGCGCGACAGTTCCTCGCCCCCAAGCTCTCCGCGCTGCGCGATCCATGCCAGTTGCCCGGGGCGACCTGCGCTGCGGAGTGTATTCATCGTGCCGTGGCCGCCGGACATCGCATCGTCATCTACGGCGACTACGACGTCGACGGCATGACCGGCACCGCCGTGATGTGGCGGTGTCTGAAGATGCT
>JABMRP010000544.1 GCA_013202535.1 Planctomycetota bacterium | reverse complement strand
GGAACTTTCCCGCGCCAGACTGTCCGATTGCCACGCAGACAGCATAAGCAGGGCACTCAGGTCGTGTCAACTGTTTGTGGACCGTGCCCGTAAGCTCCTGTTAACAGCACGACTCCCGGCGAAGTCCGCTGCACTTTCCGACCGCCGTTCACATCAAGGAATACGAAAGGCATTACAAAACGATATGTTAGCCAGAGCTGTCCGAAAGCCTCGCAATGGTTTCGCCCCGATGGCCGAGACGTACCCCACCCGACGTAGGGGGCGCCTAAGCAGCAGGGCTGTGGGCAGGGTCACTCGATCTGACTCAACATGTTGGCCACGATGCCGTTAGCACCTGTGGCCGCCCTATTGCCTCTGGCCCGTGCCGCCGGTGTCAGTTCCTGCGAGGTATCCTTGGTGAAAGCGAACCGGGCGGGTCAATGGCCCTGCCAACTTTGGTACAATGCGGAACTTCCCCCGATCGAAGATCGTCCAATCGGGGATGATGCTGCGCGCCGAGACGAGTCACCGAGTACATATCCGCGCTGGCGGCAAGAACATCCCGAATCCTCTTTTGTGCAATGGAACTTCCCAATGAAACGACTGGCAACCATCCTCCTGACCTTGGCTACCGCCGCGGCGAGCCCGGCGGGCGAAATCGGCTACGTCGAAGATTTCTCCCTGGCCGAGGATCGCGGCGTGCCGCTGGAGCAGTTGATCCCCGGCACCGAAGACCACTTCTACTACCACGCACTGCATTTGCAGAACAACGGGCAATACGACAAGGTCGACGAACTGCTCAAGCCGTGGATCAAGACGCACCAGTACACCGCCCGGGTCCGCGAAATCCTCAACCGCCAGGCGCTGCTGAAGTATGAGAAGAACTCGCAAGCGTCGCTGGAGTACATCCGCGAGCAACTCGGCATCCAGTTCAACCATCAGAAAGAGATCCTGGGCCAGAAGCCCGATCTGCCGACCGCGTTGGACCAGAAACGGATCGCCCGCGAGACGTTGACCGGCCTGGCGCTGGCCCGCCATCGCAATCTGGACGGATTCGAGGACGCGGCGCTCGATTGGCTCACGGGCGAGCAACTCAACCCCCAGCGGCGCCGCCACCTGCTATCTCGGCTGACGCGCCCCGACTACCCCAATCTGGCCAAACTCGTGGTGGACGACCTGAACACCAAGGACAGCCGCGGCTTTGGCAGCTTTGCGATCCACAAGCAACTGCTGCTGGTGCAATTGGAACAGTGCCTGAAGTTGAAGCCGGATCTGCTGAACCAGACCCATTTCGTCAACGCCTACCTGACCAAGCTGCACCCCGGCGAAGACGTCGACTGGCAACGCGACCCGGAGGCCCGGCGGGCATATCTCGACCGGCTCGAAGCGTTTGTCGGCCGGCTGGCCCCCGTGCATAACTCGCTCAAGGCCCACGTGCTGTACCACCGCATGGTGTTCGACCGCTCCCGCGGCATCTACGATCGGCAACGGCTGATGACGTATCTCAAGCTGCCGCGTCCGGTGGGCTACATCAACGCGGAGTTCATGAAGCTTGAGGACAGCCGCCGGCATCCGGCCAACTTGGGCGCGAACTATCAGCAATTCACGCTGCTGCCGCCGGTCGGCAACGACGAGCCGCTGGTCCGCGGTTATCTGCACCACTTTTTTGTCGACGACAAGGATTACAAGGCCTTCGAGCCGTACGTCAACGACCTCTATCTGAAGCACAACTTCGCCGAGGCGAAGATCGTCGGCAACCCGGGCGACGATCCGCAGCGATGGTACGCGATGCTGCCGGCGGCCCAATACAAGGCGCTGAAGGAACGCATCGATCTCGACTTCGCCCCCACCAACAAGGAGCGGTTTGCCGACGACGAGCCGGTCTCGCTCGACCTGGAGGTGAAGAACGTCGGCACGCTGATCGTCAAGGTGTTCGAGATCAACACACGGAACTTCTATCGCCAGAACTTGGCGCCGGTGGATACTGACATCAACCTCGACGGGCTGGTCGCCAACGAGGAAAAGACCTACCAGTACGAGGACCCGCCGCTGCGGCGCGTTCGGCGCCATTTCGAGTTCGCCTCGCTGGCCAAGCCGGGCGTCTATGTTGTCGATTTCATCGGCAACGGCAAGAGCAGCCGGACCCTGATCCGCAAGGGCAAACTGAGCTACCTGATGCGTATCGGCACCGCCGGACACGTTTTTACCGTACTGGACGACAACAACCGCAAGGTGCCCAAGCCGACGCTCTATCTGGC
>JABMRP010000543.1 GCA_013202535.1 Planctomycetota bacterium | reverse complement strand
GGATCGGATCGTGGCGGAGGTAGGTCAGCGTGTCGTTCATCCAGCCCATGTTCCATTTCAGGCTGAAGCCCAACCCGCCCAGGTAGGTTGGCTGGGACACCCCGGGCCAGGCGGTCGATTCCTCGGCAATGGTCAACACGCCCGGATACTGGAGATGGACCTGCTCGTTGAACTCCTTGATGAAACCGATGGCCGCCAGATTCTCGCGTCCGCCGTGCTCGTTGGGAATCCAGTCTCCCTCCTCGCGACTGTAGTCGAGATACAACATCGAGGCCACCGCGTCGACGCGCATGCCGTCGATGTGATACTTCTCGAACCAGAACAGGGCATTGGAGATGAGGAAGTTGCGGACCTCGTGCCGGCCGTAGTTGAAGATGAGCGTTCCCCAATCGCGGTGTTCGCCCTGGCGCGGATCGGCGTGCTCGTAAAGCGGGGTTCCGTCGAACTGCCGCAATCCGTGCCCGTCGCGAGGAAAATGAGCCGGTACCCAGTCGAGGATCACCCCCAGCCCGTGCTGGTGGCATACGTCGACAAAATGCATGAAATCGTGCGGCGACCCGTAACGGCTGGTCGCCGCGAAGTAACCGACCGTCTGGTAGCCCCAGCTCGCCGACAGCGGATGTTCGCTTACCGGGAGCAACTGGATGTGGGTGTAGCCCATCTCGACGCAATACTCGGCCAGTTCGTCGGCCAGTTCGCGATAGCTGAGCCATCGCGTGGGGTCGTCGCCCGGCCGCCGCCAACTCCCCAAATGCACCTCGTAGATGGAAATCGGCTCCTTGAGCCAGTTGGTCTCCTGTCGCCGGGCGATCCACTCGGCGTCGTGCCAATGGTGGCGAGTCAGATCCACGACCTTGGAGGCCGTGCGCGGGGGCAATTCGGCGGCAAAACCGACCGGATCCGACTTCTCGATCACGTGCTGATGGTGGCGAATCTGGTATTTGTAAAGGGTGCCTTCATTCAGTCCCGGAACGAACAACTCCCAAAACCCGCTGGGGATGTGCTTGCGCATCGGGTGGCGCCGCCCGTCCCAGCCGTTGAAGTCGCCGACCACGCTCACGCTGGTGGCGTTGGGGGCCCAGACGGCAAAATTCACCCCCTCCACGTCGTCCACCGTGCGGAGTTGGGCGCCCATCTTCTCGTAGAAGTGCCAATGCGTTCCTTCGTTGAGCAAATGCAGGTCGTAGTCACTCAAAAGATGGGGAAATGCGTAGGGATCGTGCATCGTCGTCTTCCTCCCGTCGGAATCGGCCACCTGCAACATATACTGCCTCGGCTGCCGATTATCAAGGGCAGGACAGATTGCCTCGAATAACCCACTTGGGTGGATCCGCCGCATGGGGCGAGGCGTCCCGTTGGGATGAGCCTCGTCGATAACCCACGCCTGTTGGGCTTGTGGAAGAAATGAGCGGACCGCCAGCGCCCGGCGACCCGACTCATGCACCTCGTGCGGCCCAAGGATCTCAAACGGATTCTCGTGTCTACCCTCGACCAGACGGCCGATACTCTCCAGTCCGACAAACGTTCGCACTCCCGCCTCCTTTGTTCGTTGGGCCTCTCGCTCCATCATCGCCGGCTGCTGCCACGCAAGGTCCCGGTATCGAAGCGTGCGGAAGATCAAAACGCCGCGTCTTCCACTGCACCCGGTGAAACCGCAACGCGCGGTCCACCCGTTGCCACAAATCGTGGTCTTTTACCGGCACCAACCGCCCAAAACACTCCCAGCGCCATCCGCTGGTTCGCCATTCGGGCAAACCGTTGCGAAGGCCCCGGCGTACGTAATCGCTGCTGCAAACGAGCGTTACGCGAGACGGCTGGTCGAGCGATTCCAAAGCGCGCACCACGGTGAGCAACTCGAGCCGTTCGCCACGGACCTCCGGTTCGTTGTCGGCCGCCTCGAAGCAATCCGCTCCGTCGACCTCCCGCAGCACGAACCGCCAGTGTCCCGTCTTGTCCGACGTACTCGCCTTGGAATAGAGCAGGTAGTGTGGGTGTGGACTATTCATCGGATTTATTGCCCAGGAAGATTTGGTAGATTGGGCGGCTGTGTAAAAATCGGCAAACCTGGGAAAACTAGTCGAGAGCAGGGCCGTAACCGTCCGCAAACACGGTACAAATTACCATTTCCAGAAGT
>JABMRP010000542.1 GCA_013202535.1 Planctomycetota bacterium | reverse complement strand
GTGGTGGGGCGATGGCGGGCGTGGCGTCTGCGCGTTGGTGGGCATCGGCGGAGCGGGCAAGACGGCCATCGCCGAGCGGTTCCTGCGGGTAGTGCCCGGTGTGACCGAGGTGGAACCCGATCTTCCGAAGGACGACACCCTACAGACACCGGACCGGCTGTTGGTGTTCTCGTTCTACGACGCACCCAACGCGGATCACTTTTTCCATCAATTGGCCGCCTGGCTCAAGAACGAACCGTTCGATGAATCGGCCGGTGCTCCGTCATTCTCCCAGACACTGGCCCTTCTTCGGGCAGCCCCCGGTTGCTTGCTGGTCCTGGACGGTCTGGAGAAGGTGCAGGACGAGGGTGTACGGGGTGGCGTATTTGGTCAGATCAGCGACCGCCGCCTAAGCGACTTGGTACAGCGTCTGGCCTTGGGTCTGGTGCCGGGAGTGGCCGCCGTAATCACCACCCGTTTCCCTATTGCAGAACTGGAGGAACAGCAGCCGAACCTTTACGCCGCGGTACGCGTGGACAAAATCTCGAAAAGGGCTGGCGTTGCACTGCTCAGACGGCGCGGCGTGCGGGGCTCCGATATCGAACTGCGGCGAATTGTCAACGAGTGCGGGCGCCACGCCCTGACGATCGACATGGCCGGCGGCTACATCGCCGAATTCGGCGACGGCGACCCCAAAACGTCCTTGCGATTGGAAACGACGGACGAACTGGACCGCAAAATCGCCGCCGAGCCGAACGCGCGTCGCCGATACGTCCTGCGGCAGGAGTACCGCTTCGCCCGCATCGCCGAGCGATACCGCGAAGGCTTTGCCAAGCGGGACCCCGCGGCCCTCGTCTTGCTCGAGCGAATCTGCTTGTTCCGCCTGGGCGTGAACGCGGAGACATTAGCCTCGATCTTCACGGGCGAAGGCAAAGAGAGAATCTCCGGAACGGAACTTGCCCGCCTATCGGCAGAGCAGCTTGAGCAAGAACTCTCACTCCTGACCGGGATACGACTGCTGGAACAGACTACGCGCGAAGATCCATCACTGACTACGCAACACTCCTCGACTTACATCATCCATCCTGCGGTCCGCGACGGATTCTTAAGCGGCCTCGATATTGAAGGTGCGCGTGCGGGACATGACGCTATTCGGAAGAAGCTGAGTGTGGACCTCGGCGCTCTTTCAGGCCCACGCGAGAGAGAGTGGGACGCAAGTTCCCTCGACTTGCTTGAAGAAGTCATACATCATACGCGGGAGGCAGGCTACGTTGCCGAGGCGTGGGATCTCTTCTGGTGCCGCGCCAACCCATGTAGTTTCATGGGATCATGCAGAGGCCACGATCGCATCGAGAGGATTTGCCGCGCATTTCTGGGAGAATACACAAACCCCGACGAAGTCAGGCTTTCAGGATTGTCCCCTGATTGTCAGAGCGCACTGCTTCATACGGCGGCTCTTAGTTTGGGCGAGATGGGGCGGCTGATTGAAGCAGAACGCCTGTTGGTGAAGGTTCGAAGCCTTCCCGTGTCGACCTGTGCAGCTCCGGCCATCTACAACTTGGCAAGTGCGCAGATGAATCGAGGACATTTGGCGAAGTCTCGTGCCACACTCGATGCGGCTAGGACCGAGATCGACGGATACGATGAGGCTAAAGAAGTGGCTGCGATTGATGCGTTGCTTGCACAACTGAACTGGCTGCAGGGGAGAACGGAAGAAGCACTCGTCGAGTTTCGCAAGGCGCTCGCCGTTTGCGTCCGAGTTCGCGAACGCTGGGACGCTTTTCACCACCTGAAGCGAGTGAACTACGCTCAGTTTCTGGTTGCATTAGACCGCTCGAAAGAAGCGGAACTGCAGCTTCAGGAAACGCTGGCGAGCATGCGCAGCCTCACGGGCTACGGAGTAAACGAGTGGACAGTCTTCTGTTACCTGATGCTGGCGGAGTTGCAGGTAAGCAAGAACCAAGCGACCCAAGCACAGCAGACGCTCGCGCAGATTCAAGAGTGGGCTGAAGAGAATGGAGGGCAAGAACCTTTATGTGTTGTCGCGCTGCTCACCGCCAGAATCAAGTTGAAACAGCGGAACGACAGCACTCGAACGGCGAGGGGTAAGGAAAGAAGTGAACGTCTTGGGGAAGCGGAAAGGGCGCTGGCGGAGGGCGTACAGATCGCACGGAATTGCGGGTTTGGGATCTACCACATCGACCTGCTGCTAGTGCGGGCGCGAGTAGCCCTGTGCGAGGGTCGTGCCGACGGCGCGGAGCGCGACGTGCGGGTCGCGCTGGAGGATGGCATCCACCCGAGCGCCGACTCCGGGATGCCTACGCTGTTGGCCGCCACCGACCCCGAATGCGGCTACGCCTGGGGGATCGCCGAAGGCCGCCACCTGCTCGGCGAAGCGCTGCTGCTTAACGCCGCTCAGAAGCTCGATCATGCGAGATTTGCGCCGGAACAGTTCGAAAAACTCCCCGCCGATGTCCGGGAACTGATCGTTCAAGGCCGAGAACAACTGGAATCCTCCCTTGACCTTTGGCGCAAGCTGAAAGACCCCGAGTCGGACGTCACAATCAACCCACGCGGCGAGCCCACCGAACGAGTCCTGATGCATCTTAAGAACGGCGAACTTACGCAATATCCGCTAGCTGCTTGTTCAGATGTGACTGACGAAGGAGTCTCACCCAATCAGGACAAGGAATCGTTCAACGCAAGGATCGGTGTCATGCCTTCTGAGTTCCTCACAATCAAAGACATTCGAGGTCGGGTTGATTTCGGAATCATCACCGTTCGGCCTGATGAGTTCCGCGCCGTCTTGGAGCGGTTCACCCCCCATCAAACCGTAAAGGATGGGAAACGCCTTTACGAATACGCGCGCGTGTCAACGGAGGGAGGATCGGAATGCGGAGTGGCAGTTCTGAAAACCCTTGAACAGGGAGAGGGGCCCGCACAAGCGCTCGCTCGCGATCTTATCGACGAACTCAATCCACCTTGGCTGGTGCTGGTAGGCATCGCTGGTGGCGTTCCAGATCACGAATACACGCTCGGCGACGTGCTGCTGGCCAGCCGCGTGCATGACTTCTCCGTGTGTGCCGCGCTAGAGGGGAAGTTGCCGGAGTTTCGTGCTGCGGGCGGACCGATGCATCCAGAGGTTGAGCGGCTGCTGGCTCACATCGCGGCATTTGCGGAGCGACTCGGGAACTGGAACACGGACGAGTCGATCGGAAATGCCAAGCCTAGCATAGACCAGCCGAAAGGCGTGGCATCGAATGCCCTGTACGGCGACCGGGGCTGGCGTCGAAAGACACTCAATTCCTTGAAGTATCATTTTCCTGAAGATCAGACGCTGCGCCCACCTCTGTACCATGTTGCAGCTACCGCGAGCAGCAATTCGCTTGTCAAAGACAGCGAAGTAGTGAAACGATGGCTTGAGTCGGCTCGTGATATCGGCAACATCGAAATGGAGCTTGGCGGTGTCTACCTCGCGGCACGACATGGCGGGACGCAAGACTATCGTGTTCTCGCCGTGCGAGGAATCAGCGACATTGTGGGATTCAGTCGCAGTCACGAATGGACGAAGTATGCCTGCAACTCGGCCGCCTCGTTTGCTTACTCGCTGGTTCGGTCGGGCGTCATCAAGGCTACAGGTCGGTCGCCAAGCCCTTAACGGCCCGTCGCAGGGTGACGCCGCGCCGCCTGTGGCAATCTAGGCGGACTGTCTAATGCC